>CAZSVN010000118.1:0-4289 GCA_964610285.1 uncultured Candidatus Izemoplasmatales bacterium | reverse complement strand
AGCTCTTCATTTGGAGATTGTATTGAAATTATAGGGGAAGAAGCAGGGCTTCATTTTTTGGTAAAATTTGAAACAAATACTTCCGTTCTTAAAATAGTTGAAGAAGCGAAACACGTTGGTGTTCGAGTCTACGGAATTCAGGAATATTGCCTGTCTGAAACCAAAACTCAATTGGAAAAAACCATAATATTGGGGTATTCTCATTTTGAAATAAGTGATTTTCAAAAAGCGATTCGATTATTGGAAAAAGCATGGACTGGTATCCTGTAAAAAATTTCTAAAAAACGCAATTTTTTTCTTTGTAATGTAAGCGCTTTATGTTACAATAATAAATGGAAAGTGGTGAAGAAATGAGAATAAGTAGACATCCAATTTTATCTTTTAAAAAAAAGGAAGAAATACATTTTACATTCAACGGTAGAGATTTAATTGGTTGCGTTGGGGATACCATAGCCGCTGCACTTCATGACAACGGTATTATGCATTATTCCAACTCTGTAAACCATAAAAGACCAAGAGGATTTTACTGTGCGATTGGAAACTGTGGATCATGCAATATGACTGTGAATGGAATTTTAAATGTCAAAACTTGTATGACCCTTTTAAAAGAAGGGATGACCGTAGTTAGTGAAGTAGATGAGGTGACTATCGATGATTAATAGAGATTTGGTTATCATTGGTGGTGGGCCAGCTGGGTTGTCCGCAGCTAGAATTGCTTTAGAAGCAGGTTTGACAGTGGCTATTATTGAACGAGCAAATGTCCTTGGTGGGCAACTGATTAAACAAACTCATAAGTTTTTTGGATCCAAAGAAGAATATGCAAAAACCAGAGGAATAGATATTGCGACCATTCTCATTCATGATTTAGAAGGGTTTACTGACCAACTAGAAGTCATTACGGAAGCTACCGTAGTAGGTCTGTATCCGGACTATGTTTTAACCGTATATAAAGGCAATTGTTATTTTAAATACTTAGCAAAAGCGATTATTGTAGCGACAGGAGCATCTGAAAAAGTATTAGCGTTTGAAAACAATGACTTACCTGGTATTTATGGTGCTGGAGCGGTTCAAACCTTGATGAACTTGTATGGCGTGTTACCAGGACAGGAAGTTGTTATGGTTGGTAGTGGTAATATTGGACTAATCGTCAGTTATCAAATGATTCAAGCTGGTGTGAAGGTAAAAGCATTACTCGAAGCTTCTAGCCATATTGGAGGATATTTGGTACATGCATCCAAATTGGTACGTCTTGGAGTACCAATTCTGACAAAAACAACCGTTAAAAAAGCAATTGGAACCAAACAATTAGAAAAAATAGAAACAGTCAAGTTGGATAATAATTGGAATTATATCGATGGTACCGAAGAGATCATAGAATGCGATGCATTGTGTATCTCGGTTGGATTATCACCATTGCATCAATTGTTATCAATGGCTGATATTGATATGATATATGTAAATGAATTGGGAGGACTTATCCCGAAAAAGAATGAACATTACGAGACTTCTTTGCCTCATGTTTATGTATGTGGTGATGTAACTGGAATCGAAGAAGCATCGAGCGCTATGGTGGAAGGTAAAATTGCAGGATTGATGGTTAGTAAAGACTTAGGATGTATTCATCCAAATTTTGACCAATTAAACGAAGAATTTCATCATCAATTGCAAAACTTAAGGCAAGGGCCTTGTGGAGTGAAGATTCGCCAAGGTTTAGAAAAGGCTGGTGAAACGTTATGATGCAATCAAGTGGTGTTCCTAGTAAAGAACAAGTGCAGTCAAAGTTTCCAAGCATAGAACAATTAACAAAACCAAAAGCAATTATTGAATGTTATCAAGAAATACCGTGTAACCCATGTTCTACCAGTTGTCCATTTGAAGCGATTACCATTGGAGAAGATATTAATGCAATTCCACAAATCGATTTTAATAAGTGTACAGGATGTGGTATGTGTGTATATTCTTGTCCAGGATTAGCTATTATGGTCGTTTCTACAAAAGAAGATAGAGCGTATTGTAAAGTTCCTTATGAATTATTACCAAGACCTTCTGTTGGCGATGTGTGGCTTGGTATAGACCGATCAGGCAATTATATCTGCGATGCGATAATTGACCGCGTATTAATAAACAAGAGTACCGATAGAACCTGTGTTATTACCGCTTCGATACCAAAAGAATTTCTCTATGACTTTATTACGGTAAGGTGTCCAAATGAATAAGAAAGATATTATCCTATGTCGTTGTGAAGACATAACGTTAGAAGATGTTCATAACTGTTTAAAACAAGGCTATACGACCTTTGAAGAATTGAAGCGAATATTACGAATTGGCATGGGTCCATGCCAAGGACAAACCTGTTCCATATTGATTCAAAGAGAAATAGCAAATTATCTAAAGAAACCAATGGAAGAAGTCAAGACACATAAAACAAGACCTTTGATTACTGGGGTTGTGTTAAATGATATCGTAGGTGGGCTTGATGAATAAAGCAAATATTGTTATTATAGGTGCTGGAATCAGTGGATTATCCATTGCCTATAATCTAGCAAAAAAAGGAATGAAAGACATTGTAGTGGTTGATAAAGGCTATATAACAAGTGGATCAACTGGGCGATGCGGTGCTGGAGTAAGACAACAATGGGGTACAAAGTTAAATTGTATTTTGGCGAAGAAATCGATTGAATTCTTTAATCGCGCCAAAGAAGAATTGGATTATGAGAAAGATATTGAATTCAAACAAGAGGGTTATCTTATTCTATCTACTTCAAAAGAAGAAGATAAGGTATTCGATAAGAATGTTGCGTTGCAAAATTCGATTGGAATTCCTTCAAGGAGATGTACCGTACAGGAAGCATTGGATATCGTACCTCATTTAAACCCATTATCCTTTACGAGTGCAACCTTCTGTAAAACAGATGGGCATATCAACCCGTTTCTAATGAGTGAAGCATACTATCTTGCAGCGAAAAAATTGGGAGTAGATTTCTATTTTTATGAAGAAGTACAGTCGATTGAAGTAGTGAATAATCAAATCCAAAAAGTGATTACTGATAAACAAAGTTTTATAACCAACAAAGTAGTGAACGCCGCTGGAGGGTACGCAAGAGAAGTTGGAGAAATGGTAGGGTTGGAAATCCCTGTATTCTCTGAAAATCACGAAATCCTAGTTACGGAACCAACCAGGAAAATTCAAGGGCCGATGGTGATGAGTTTTTCTAAGAATATTTATTGTCAACAAGTACCTCACGGCTCCTTTTTAATGGGACGAGGTAACCCAAATGCTTCCAGAGATCACGACATATCAAGTAGTTGGCAGTTCTTAGACGAAATGGCAAAGACAGTCTGTCATATCCTGCCTGAAGTTGGAAAACTTCGAGTAATTAGAACTTGGGGTGGATCCTATAATATTAGTCCGGATCACCAACCAATCATATCCGATGTTGCTGAATTACCTGGTTATTATATTGCTTGTGGATATTCCGGACATGGATTTATGTTTGCGCCTATTACAGGAATATTGATTTCTGAAATGGTCTTAGAAGAAGAATTAGAAGAATACGCAAAAGAGTTAAATATCAATCGTTTCACAAATAAAACACTGACTGATTTTGAGCAGTCTGTGGTATAAGAAGGGAATAATAATATGGCTATTTATGAGTATCAAACAGAGAAACTAACCGATTTTTCCAAACCGGAGAATATCAAACTTTACGAAGAAGCACTTGCGCTTGTTAGAGGGTATCTTGGTGAAGAATATCCACTGATTATCAATGGAGAACGTGTTTTTACCGATAAGTTCATTACCTCTTTGAATCCTTCGAATCATTCTGAAGTAATCGGGCGTATTTCCCAAGCTACATTAACAGAAGCAAATCAAGCGATGGAATCTGCACTGACTACTTTTGAATATTGGAAGAAAGTAAATCCTAAAGTAAGAGCGGATGTTTTGTTTAAAGCAGCAGCAATTATGAAACGTAGAAAACATGAGTTATCAGCGCTAATGACCTTAGAAGCAGGCAAACCATGGGTAGAAGCGGATGCGGATACTGCAGAAGCAATTGACTTCTTAGAATATTACGGACGTCAAATGTTAAAATTAGATCGCATTGACGATGTTGTTCTAAGTAGAAGAGACATTGAACGTAATGAGTATGTATATATTCCTCTAGGTGTAGGAGCAATTATTGCACCTTGGAACTTCCCACTAGCAATCCTAACTGGTATGACCAGTGCTGCAGTCGTTTCTGGAAATACCGTATTATTAAAACCAGCGTCTACTACGCAAGTAATTG
>CAZSVN010000117.1:0-4293 GCA_964610285.1 uncultured Candidatus Izemoplasmatales bacterium | reverse complement strand
ACCTATAAAACCAAAGATTTCTCCCTCTTTGACATTGAAATTAACATTTTTACAGCCTTTTTTTTTTCCATAATATTTTGTTAAATTATTAAATTCTATTACATTCATCGTCATTCTCCTTTGGTAAGTAGTCGCAAATACTTTGCACTTACTTCATTGTATTATAAGGAATACCCTTTGTCAACATCCTAGAGGGAAACCATTTGCATGAAAAAAACCTTAATAACCAGTTAAGGCGATTAAGGTTTTAGTGTTTTCAAGTTAAACAATCAGAACTATAACTGTGTTGTTTTTGTAATGACTCGTTTCACGATTTCTACGGCTTTATTCATTTCTTGAACAGAAGCATATTCAAAAGGACCATGATAGTTATACCCGCCTGTTCCTAAATTAGGGCATGGAAGACCCAAATAAGTAAGTCTTGCACCATCTGTTCCACCTCGAATTGGTTCGATAATTGGTTCAATACCTTCTTCCTTAGTAGCTTCGATAGCCATATCAATAACATATTGATAATCTTTTAAGATTTCATTCATATTGAAATAGGAATCTTTTAATTCCAATATACAGGTTTTATCTCCATATTTTCGGTTGATGCTTTCACAAGCATTCATAAAGTCTTCTTTTTGTGATTCAAACAACTCGCGGTTGTGATTGCGAATGATATAATCAATTGTACTTTTTTCCACACTACCTTTAATCTGAATTAGATGATTAAATCCTTCATAGTTTTCCGTATGCTCTGGTCTCATTTTTTCTGGAAGTAATTTATCAAATTCATAAGCTACATTTACAGAATGCAACATTTTATTTTTTGCGGAACCAGGATGTACTGATTTTCCATGAATCACAACTCTAGCAGAAGCAGCATTGAAATTTTCGTAGGCTATCTCTCCAACAGTTGATCCATCTAGGGTGTAGCCGAAATCTGCATTCAATGCTTTCATATCGATATATTTCGTTCCATTACCGACTTCTTCATCAGGAGTGAATAGTATTACAATTTCCCCATGTTCAAATTTTGGATTTTTAGAAATATACTCAGCAATTGTCATTATTTCTGCAACGCCTAATTTATCATCTGCACCTAATAAAGTGGTGCCATCTGTAACGACAAGATCCTGTTTGATATTCTTTTTTAAGGAAGGAAATATTTCTGGTTTTAAAATGATGTTTGCCTCTTCATTTAAGATAATATTTTTTCCATCATATTGTTTTACAATTCTCGCTTTAACATCTTTTCCAGATGCATCTGGAGATGTATCTACATGAGCAATTAACGCAAGTTTAGGTACTTGTTTTTGTAGATTGCTAGGAATTCTACCGATTAGATATCCATATTCATCTATGGAAGCATCTATATCCAATTCCACTAATTCTTTTTTAAGAAATTGAAGTAAGTCCATTTGTTTTTGCGTCGATGGATATTGTTCAACATCGGTTTCTGATTGTGTATCAAATTTAACATAATTTAAAAATCGTTCTAGTACGTTCATAACGTTCACCTTTTCTTTTTTGCTAATATTATTATATACTATAATTTTCAAAAAATATCCTCTGAAGCAAAAATTATTTAGAAATTAAAAATCATTATTCAAAATATGATATAATGACTTATAGGGTGAGACAATGTTAATATTCCATAATCATAGACAAAAACTAAGTGATAAATTCGGTGTATCCATTATGACATTTGCTAGTAAATTAAATGTTGTTAAAGAACGTAAAAACGTGAAATTTAAATTGCTTTTTACAAATGCTCTGTCAGAAAATTATCGTTTTCCAGCTGATATCAAAGAGGCTACTTTGGATTTAGATGGTCTTACTGTTGAATGTATTGAATACAAAAAATCCGCTCCTAAGTATGCGTTGATTCATTTGCATGGAGGAGCTTATGTTCTTGACTACAATGATACATACCGAAAAGTTGCTAAAAAATATTTGAGTTTGAAACCAGATTTGAAGGTTTTTTCACCCATCTATAGTTTAGCACCAAGAAAACCATTTCCAAACGCATTGAACGAAGTAGTAAGGTTATATCAATACATTTTAAGTCAAGGATACGAGGCGCAAAATATTGTGATTACCGGTGATTCAGCGGGTGGTGGACTTGCTATAGCAACAACCTTATATCTTAGAGATCATCAAATACCACTTCCGAAAGCGTTGATTACGATGTCCGCTTGGACCAATTTAGCTATGGATGGAAAATCTCATATCGAAAATCGAACTTTGGATCCTTTGTTTGGCGAAGGTACGATACCTTTGAATGTAAAAGCATATACGAAGGATTTTGATTTAAGAGATCCATATATATCACCAAAGTATGGAGACTATTCTGTTTTCACAGATATGTTGATGTTTGTTGGTGGAGATGAATTAATAGAATCGGATACATTAGATGTAGCGGAAAAAGCAAAAGAAAATAATGAAGTAATCGTTCATGATTTTGAGGGCATGTTTCATGTGTTCCCATTAGGTTTTAATTTAATGGCTTCCTCTCGAGAAGCATGGAATATAATAGAAGAGTATTTAAACAAAAAATTAAGAAGGTAATACAGATGATAAATACTACAAAACATACCGATTGGTTTCGATTAGATAATTCAGGAAAAATATTCCCAGAAGTATCCAATCAACGAGAAACCAACACATTTCGGGTCCAAGTTTCAATTACAGAAAAAGTAGAACCGGAAATTTTACAACTAGCTGCGTTCGGAATGCTAGAACGATATCCAATGTTTAAAGTTCGCTTAAAACATGGGATTTTTTGGAATTACCTAGACTATAATACCAAGCCATTTGAGATTCAAGAAATGGACCATCAAGTTTGCAGTGCAATGAATCCAAGAGAAACAAATGGATATTTGTTTAAAGTATTATACCGTAATAATCTAATAGCGATTGAGATGTTCCACTCATTAGCAGATGGTGGTGGAGTCGTTACCTTGCTTCAATCTCTTGTTTATGAGTATTTAAAGTTAAAGGGATACAACATATCTCCTGATAATATTATCAAAACCAAAGATCAAAGGCCTACACAAGAAGAATACGAAGATGCTAATAATAAATTTGATGATTCAAAAAACAGAAAACATGTACCAGAAAAAAAAGCGTTTCGTATTAAAGGGACGCAATTGCCTGATTATAATACAGGAATTATTTCTGGTACAATTTCAACAAAAGCGATGATTGACCTTGCTAGAAGCAAAGGCTTAACGATGACACAATACTTTGCTGCTATCATGATGTTTACAATCTATAATACCCAAATACGTTATCGAGAACACCTAAAAGGGAACCAAGCACCAGTAAAGATTTTTGTACCTGTGAATTTGAGGAAACATTTTCCTTCTGAAACGCTAAGAAATTTTTCCAATTTTGTAAAAGCTGTTATGGTAATGACGAGACCAGATATTACATTACATGAATTATTTATTTTAGTAAAAGAACAGTTTGCAATTGGTATGACAAAAGAAGAACTCATTCGAAAAATGAGCGAAAATGTGGCATTTGAGAAAAACTTGTTTTTAAGATTTATGCCTTATTACATCAAACGATATGCTTTAAAAATAGGATATAATATGCTCGGTATGAAATTAAATACTATGAGTCTTACTAATATAGGAAAAATTACGTTTCCAGAGTCCATGGAACCATATATAAAAGATGTTACAGCTGCCGTTTTTGCAGGATACTACAACGCAGTTAACTGTTCGATATTGTCTTACAAAGATGAACTTAAAATTACCTTTACTCGTTCCATTATTGAAACCAATATTGAAAGAGAATTCTTTCGACATTTTACAGAAATGGGTATCGAAGTCAAAATTGAAAGTAATTTTGTGGAGGAATACATATGAAAAAATGTGATAAATGCAATATTATAATAGAAACAAATCAATTGTATTGTCCGTTATGTCATCAAGTATTAAGCGGTGAATCGGATAAGAATTTTGTAGAAACATACCCTGAGTATGTTTCATTAAGAAGACAAATCCTTCCGACAACACAAAAGGCATTGCTATTCTTGACTATTTTATCTGTCGTTATTCTTGGAATTATTAATTTGTCGGATGACAGTGGATATTATTGGTCACTCATTCCAATTGGTTCGATTATCTATTTTTGGTTTCTAGTTCGAGTTGGTGTGTTGTCAAAGAGAAACATTGCATTTAAACTAGGATTGTTAACGGTTTTATTGATTCTTTTATTGGTTTATATTGATTATTCTACTGTGCCAGAAACAGATGGTTGGTCGATTAATTACTTGTTACCATTATTATTGCTCTC
>CAZSVN010000116.1:0-4436 GCA_964610285.1 uncultured Candidatus Izemoplasmatales bacterium | reverse complement strand
GATGGGTGTTTATAGTCATAATATTTCCGTACAATTAACCCCTTCTCTGAAGAGTGTATAGAATTATAGTAATAGAAATATCTTAGAGCATCCCCATAACCAAGCTGGATAGCTATCGAGTTTGCGGTAATTTCATCCGCTCGAAAAAAAGAAAAGGATACAAGGTGATCGAATAGATTAAATAGGTTATAAATAAAAAATGTAATACCATCGAATATGATTGCGTATTTCTTTGCATAAAATGCTTGATGACGAACCCTAAAGGAATATATGAAGCGACTGAATGCGCTGGAAATTCGCAACAAATGTACGATTTTAAAGCGGATTAACTTGGACTGTGCGTGACCCAATTCATGAGCTAGTATTGCTTCAAAAAAAATCGAACTAAATTTGAATTTTGAATTTACATAAATTTTATTATTTAGATACGCTGCGGGTTCTAAAAAATTATCATCATCCACATAGATAAATTCGATATCTATTTCAGGGAATCTTTTCTTAAACACATCATGCATTTCATCAATCTTTCCCTTTAGATTGGATGGAAACTCTTTCGTATGAAATACGATGCGATTTCCAAAAGAAAGAATCACCATTAACATTAAGAAAATCAGATAAATTGCTAATACTACATATCCTGCAATCATATTTTTCTTCATGATTACATGTATGATAATGAACAGCAATAAACCAATCTCAAGAATAGTTGCTAGCAAGTTTAATATAATAAATTTATTTTTTTTCATTTGCTAGCTCCTTTCGTTTTTTTAGTACTTGTGTCCTTCTTTTGGTACAATACATATAAATTTAAATGTCTCTGTTCCAACATTCTTAAATTGATGAAGTGAATCACTTGGAACATATGCGTAGGATCCTGCAGTTACCGAATGAAATGTATCCTCAATCAATAATTGGCCTTCCCCTTCGATAATATAATTAATATGCGGCCAAGGATGACTATGCTTTGGTGTAAATCCACCCTTGTTAACTTCTATCACTCTCATAACATAATCTTCCCAACCTTCTTTTGGGGAAATCAACACGTTCATAAATGATTCGTTTGCTTCTTTGCTGGTAATTTCTAATCGTTCTAAATCTGATATATTTCCTACAAACATTTTTTTGCCTCCTAAAAATCTAGATACTTATATTATAACACCAAACAAATTGAACGTTTATTAAGAAGATCAAATAAATCTAAAATATTCTTAAACCTTATAGAAAAGAAGATTAAAAAAACATATAATGAAATAGGTGATAAAATGAAAAGAAAAATTGCATTAATGATTGTAATACTTGGATCAATCGGTGTTTTATCTACAATGATAGGATCCGCTCTGGACAATCCCTCAACACCATTAATTTCCGCTCTAAGTACATTACGATATTTTACCATTCAAAGCAATCTCATTGTTATTATCTATTTTTGGTTGTTGTTTTCACTAAAACTGGATAAGCACAAAAAATTTAATGATTTATTAGGTGGAGTGACCGTATATATAAGTATAACATTCATGGTATTTGCAATCATGTTAGCTAGAACCTGGAGTCCTGATGGAATATCTCAATTAGGCAATATTTTAAACCATTATGTTGTCCCTTTACTGACAATAGGATTTCTTATTTGGTTTCGAAAATTATATAATTTCCAGTTTAGAAACATTAAATATTGGATTATATATCCAATATTATATGTAACCTTTGTACTGATTCACGGAGCGTTTACACAAGATTATCTATATCCATTTTTTGAGATAGATGTAATTGGAATTGATTATTTTTTACTTGCTTTTTTAAGTATTGTAACTCTATTTTTTGTTCTTTCCACTGCTTATATATTGCTTACAAATAATCGAGATAAGTAGACCGTTTCAAATTACAAAAAATAACGAACGTAAAGACTACGTTCGTTTTTTATTTACGATTTTAATTTTCGCTTCTTTATCAATTCTACAATATCTAATTCACTCAAAACAATACCACCAAAGACTAATATTATACCCAATAGAATTAGTAAATTAAATGGATCATTATAAAACACTATTGCAAAAACTGGGCCAAATACGCTCTCAGTAGAAATCAATATAGCAGCTTCCGCTTCATTGGTATGTTTTTGACCAATACTTTGAAATACGAAACCCAAGAAGCTTGCAAAAATACCAATTCCGATTCCTAATAATAAAATAGAGTAGCTACCAAAATCGGTAAAGTCAACCGTAGGTAATCCCGTCCTTAATTGCATGACAATGAACGCTACTATACTAAAGAATAGAAGTTGAAATGCCATTAATACAATCGGATCCTTTTGTTTCGCCATTTTTCCTAAGAAATAAATATGAATACTATAAAATAATGCTCCAACGAAGGTTAACGAATCTCCAAATGATATCGACAAGCTTTCAAAGTCAACGGATATAACACTGATTCCGATCAACGTTATAATTCCTGCCAAAATTGTTTTGTTATGGACTTTTTTTCGTTCCATAACAAATATGATTAATGGTAATAAAACAATATAACCAGCAGTTATTAATGCATTATTAGAAGGATTGGTATTTTCAAGTCCCCATGTTTGGAAAAAGAATCCTAAATACAAAAACACTCCTAAAAATATACCCGATTTTATCGTTTTAAAATCTGTTTTTATAATTTTTTTTATGAAAATTAAGAAAATTAATATTGTTGCCGTAAAGAATCTGACAAATAACAACTGTGAATCATCCCATCCACTGTCTAAAATGTATTTATTAACAATAAATCCAAAACCCCACATTACTCCTGCGCTCGTCAATAAAATCCTAGCTAAATTGCGATTCATATGCACCTCTTAATCCATTAATATAACTCTAGCTGGATTTGCTTCCACGCCAGTAATTTTTAGCGGCAAACAAATCATATCATAGATTCCTTCTTTGATTTCTTTTAACCTTAGACCTTCAATGATTATAATATCATTTCCAAGTAGAATTTTATGAGTTAGATGATCATTTTGTGCTCTCTCTATACCAAGTCCATCAATTCCAACGCCTTTAATCTTGCGCTCTTGCAAGTATTTAGCAGCATCTTTATCTACGTATACAAAATCAAATATAAATGTCTCTAAAAAACTATTTTTTGTTTTAAATATAATGAAATCATTTTCCTGAATATCCAAATCTTTGATCGTATTTAAACCAATATGGTCCATCTCAAATGATACATCAAATACTTTCGCTTTTGTAATTAAATTTTCCAAATGTTCGTTATCAGATGTTGTTCCATTTTGAACCATATGCAATGGATAATCCAAATGTGTTCCCGTGTGCAAATTCATCGTAATGGTTGATTCATAAACATCACTAGTTGCATAATCAAAAGCAGCGCGAATCAGCGGTTTTTTTTCTTCCGCGTTTTTATATACTTGAATATGTTCGTTTATAGGCATTGATACATCATAAATCATAAATATCGACTCCTTTTTCTTGAAGGATAATATCCCTCAAGTGATTATAATCATCATATTTGTGTAATGGACTGCTATCATCCTTAATCGAATCAATGATATTCCACATTGCTTCGATTTCGTCCCATCTTGTATAAAGTGTTTTATTATTGGTAATTAAGTCTAACAATAATTTTTCATATGCTTCTGATGTATTCCCAATCCATTTACACGTATGACAATAATCCAAATTACCAGATACAATTTCATTCGACAATCCTGGTTGTTTCACATTTAATTGAAACATTACTCCAGCCTCTGGAGCAACTTTAATAATTAATTTTGTGTTATTCTTTTTTGCATGATCAAAAATCTTTGACAAGGTATTATCATCTTTAAAATTTATGATAATTTCACTTCTTTTTTCATCTAATTTTTTTCCAGTTATAAAATAGATAGGAATGTGATCCCATTTTTTGTTTTTAATAAATGCTTTGGCAAAGACAAAGGTTTCTGTTTTAGAGTTTTCAGCTATTTTTTCCGCTTCTAAATACCCATTATATTGTCCAAAAAGAATACTATCTTTATCCATTTCTAAATTGTTCAATATTTTAATTTTTGCATTTTTAATATCTGTACTATCGAACGTTTTTGGTTTTGACATACCAACTAAGGCAGCCATTTGCAACAAGTGAGATTGTAGCATATCTTTTAAGGCGCCAATTTTATCGTAGTAATTCCCACGACTCATTACCCCTTCTGTTTCTTTTGCTATAATAACAATATTTCGAATTGTAGAATTATTCCATGTCTGTTCAAATATTTTGTTCGCAAAACGAACAACTAAAATGTTTTGAATCATTTCTTTCCCTAGATAATGATCAATTCGATATATCTGTGATTCATCAAAATATTTCCATAATTCACGATTAATTGTTTTAGCGCTTTCGAGACTTTCCCCAAATGGTTTTTCAAAACAAACTCGCTTATTCACTTCCGTTTTTATTACCAAACC
>CAZSVN010000115.1:0-4471 GCA_964610285.1 uncultured Candidatus Izemoplasmatales bacterium | reverse complement strand
CACACCAACATGTTTGGCCTCTTCAACAATTTTAATAATGGAGGTATCAGTTTCAAATTTTACTAAAAAATGAAGTCCTGCTTCTTCCCCTATAATTTCAATATAATCTCCAAATGAAGAGCTTAATAATAATTCAATAAGTTTATCTCTTTTTGTTTTATAGAGAAGTTTCATTCGATTTAGATGCCGCTCATATTCTTTGTTTTTCATAAACTGTTCTAGCAACATTTGCGTAATCAATGGTACAGAACATGTGAAATACGAATAAGACTTGTGATACTTTGCCATTAGTTTTTGTGGTAACACCATAAAACTAATCCTTAGTGTCGAAGAAATGGATTTTGAAAAGGAATTCATATAGATGACTTTATCCAGTTTATCCAAACCCTTCATAGCGGGAATCGGGTTGCCGCTGAAGCGAAATTCGCTATCGTAATCGTCTTCAATGATATAACGGTCATCTTGTTCGTAAGCCCAGTTAAGAAGTTCTATTCTTCTTGAAATAGTTGTCACAATTCCTCTTGGAAATTGATGACTTGGAGTAACATGCAACACATCCGTGTTTCCAATTAAAGAAATATCGATTCCTTGATCATCCAAACCAATTGTTTTTGCCTGCGCACCATAATCTACATACAACCGAAAATTCTTCAAATATCCTGGTTCTTCTACTCCGTATACTTTATCCCTACCCAATAATAAAATCAACAATGAAATTAAATATTCGGATCCTGAACCGATTACAATCGATTCTGGACTCGTTTCGATTCCCCGATATTCAAACAAGAATTCTGATATACGTTGTCTTAAATCATAATATCCTAAATAATCGTTGTGATTGATATGATCTGGATAGATATCTAAAAGAACTTCGCGTTCAATCTTTGCAAATTTTGCATATGGAAAGGTAGCAATATCTACTTGGTTCGTTTTGAAATCATAGAGATAATTCATTTGAATACGCTCTTTTTTAATATCTTTTGGTTTCGATATACTTACATGATGCTTCAACCCAACATAAGGTTGCACAAAAAAACCAGATTGTGGCTTAGATTTAATATAGCCTTCGACCATTAATTGGTTATTAGCCGTTTCAATAGTAATAACGCTCACCTTTAAATGCGCTGCCAGTTTTCGCTTTGAAGGCAATTTTTCATAAGCCAAAAGCTCCGCTTCTTCAATGGCTTTTCTAATATAATGATAGAGTTGTTCATACATGGGAATATTACTGTGTTTATCAAAAAAGAATGTTATCATGATTTCACCAACTGACCTTATTTATTTTTAAGAAACTGAACATTTAAAACATACCAGTTTATTGTATAATATAGTAGAAGAAACTATTTGTCAATAGATATGGAGGAAAGTATATGAAAAACGAACGTTATGAATTAAATAAAGAATTAGCACAAATGTTAAAAGGTGGAGTTATCATGGATGTTACAAATGCAGAACAAGCAAAAATCGCTGAAGCTGCTGGTGCATGTGCTGTTATGGCTTTAGAAAGAATTCCTGCAGATATTAGAGCTGCTGGTGGAGTTTCTAGAATGAGTGACCCAAGACTAATCAAAGAAATACAAAAAGCAGTAACCATTCCGGTAATGGCAAAAGTACGGATTGGTCATTTCGTGGAAGCACAAATCTTAGAAGCATTGGAAATCGACTATATCGATGAATCCGAAGTATTATCTCCTGCAGATGATATTTATCATATCAATAAACAAGATTTTAAAGTACCATTTGTATGTGGAGCGAAAAACCTTGGCGAAGCACTTCGCAGAATCTCTGAAGGTGCATCGATGATTCGTACCAAAGGCGAACCAGGTACTGGCGATGTCATTCAAGCAGTAAAACATATGCGTTTGATTCAAGCAGAAATGCGCAACGTTGCTTCACTAAGAAAAGATGAACTATTCCAAAGAGCAAAAGAATTAAATGTTCCAATTGATTTGTTGCAATATGTACACGAACATGGAAAACTTCCAGTTGTAAACTTCGCTGCTGGTGGAGTAGCTACTCCTGCGGATGCTGCACTTATGATGCAACTTGGTGCAGAAGGTGTATTTGTTGGCTCTGGTATCTTCAAATCTGGAGACCCTGCAAAAAGAGCACAAGCAATTGTTCGTGCAGTTACCAACTTCAATGATCCAATCGTATTAGCGGAAGTAAGTGAAAACTTAGGAGATGCTATGGTTGGGATTAATGAAGAAGAAATTAAATTACTGATGAGAGAACGCGGTATTTAATCATGCAAATCGGTATTTTAGCACTACAAGGAGCTTTTATCGAACATTATAAAATGCTAAAAGCACTGAATGTTGATGCCTTTGAAATAAGACAGAAAAAAGATTTGGATAAACCGATGGATGGATTAATTCTTCCTGGAGGGGAATCCACAACGATGTATAAGTTACTCATTGATTTGGGTTTGTTTGATACAATAAAAGAAAAGATTCAAAATGGATTACCAGTATTTGGTACTTGTGCTGGATTGTTATTACTGGCGAAGACGGTAAACAATCATTCGACATCTTACATACAAACAATGGATATTGTAGCGAAAAAGAATGCATATGGTAGACAACTTGGAAGCTTTCGCACGACTGGTACGTTTAACAATCAAGAAAATGTACCATTTGTATTTATTCGAGCTCCTTATATTGAACATGCTGGTAGTAATGTGAAAGTTCTAACAATCATCGATGATATGATTGTAGCTGCAAGAGAAGATTTTCAACTCGTAACTGCATTTCATCCAGAACTTACGAATGATTTGACTATTCATAAATATTTTATTCAAATGATAGAAGAAAAACAAAAGGCGAATTGATTCGCCTTTTTTTATAAAAATGGATTAATTTATTGATTTTATTCCTATTATTTAGGGTGAAATTAATTATTTTAAACTTTTTATTAATTTTATTTGAATTTGTTGTTGACAAATTGAATTTTATTTAATATAATTAATTCGTAAATTAATATTTTGAATAATTTATAGATTTTTAATTATTTTATTCATTTAAATATTAATATTATATATCTTTGATAACAGGGAAATTATCAAAAAGGAAGGGACTATTTTATGTTTAAATCAAAATTTATGAAAGACAAGAACTTGTTACTGCTTTTTTTTTGGAAATCTAGTATCTGGTGTGGGAAGCCGGGTATATGGGTTTGGTATTTCTTTATTTTTACTAGACTTAACTGGTAAAGCCGGATCGACTGCAATCTATTTCGCTGTATGGTCCATTGTTATTTTTATCTTTTCTCCAATTGCTGCTACATTCACAGATCGTTGGGTCTATAAAGCAAAGATTCTATACTGGATGGATTATGGTAGAGGCTTCTTCTATGCACTAACTGCTTTACTTGTTGGTTTAGGACTTCGATTTGATAACACAAATTTAGTGTTAATCACTGTATATATCGCAGTATTCATTATCGGTGTTCAAACCGCTTTCTTCAGTCCAGCTGTAACTGCTTTGGTTCCACAGATTGTAGAAAAAGAGGAACTTGTTTCTGCAAGTTCTATCATGCAAATCACTAGAAGCATACAAAATATCGCTGGATTATTATTTGGAGCGCTATTATATGTCAATTTTGGTATTGTTCTTCTAATGATTATTAATGCTGCTAGTTTCATACTATCTGCTATATCGGAAATGTTTATCAAAGTACAACCTAAAGAAGACACCTCAGATGCTGAAGCATCCAAAAAAACACCATTTAAAGATATTCCTTTGAGAATTTGGAATGATTTAAAAGGAGCATTAACCTATTTGCTCCACAAAGGAAAACCAATATTAATGATTACTGTCATCATCTTAATCAGTGCTACTCTAGTGAGCCCTTGGTTTGCAATTGGTGTACCATTTATGTTTAAGGAATACTTCTCTTTTGATAACTTTACACCAGAATATTTACTTGCTTCTGCGGAGTTTGTTGAAAGTATGGGAGTTATATTAATGAGTTTAATTGTAGCTCAAATTGCTGCACGTTTTAAAATTTATCAATTAATTCGTGTAGGTGGATTATTGTTTATCTCCATAGGAATACTATATTTCTTAGTTGTAAAAGCATTTGATTCTAGTATGATTATGGAAAATTCCTTTGTCATTCTTTATGTAGCAATTAATTTTCTTGCTGGCATGGTTAATGCAACCATCAATGCACCATTGAACGCATCATTACAAAAATACATTGAACCAGCTATGATTGGCAAGGTATCTACATTAATTGATAGTTTTGGTGGTGTATTATTCCCTCTAACAGCATTAATAGCTGGTTATTTATTGGATAATGTAGGTTTGTATCACCCATTGATTATCATGGTATTCGCTATGGGTCTCATCACCATTGTAGCGTTCCGTTCGAAAGAATTAAAAAAATTAGCATAAATCTAAAAAAACTGTGTAATGAACTAGTCCCTGTCAAGTGGACACCATAAAAAAATAAAATATTTAATTAACTA
>CAZSVN010000114.1:0-4483 GCA_964610285.1 uncultured Candidatus Izemoplasmatales bacterium | reverse complement strand
TTATATTTCTTTGTGAAACAACTTGTTTGGTTGGTTACGAAACTTATACCTAGCAAAGGCGAAATTGAAATGGATGATTTGGTTTTGGATGAAACCTTGTTAAAAGGTTCCCCAGAATTGGCATTGGAAAATGCGAAAAGTGGAATAACCCATATGGGTAACGTTGCAAGGGGAATGTTTGAATTCACCTATAATTATGCATTCACTAAAGATGAAAAAGAAAAAGAAATGGCTTCTCAATGTGAAGAGATGCTTGACACAATGGATGATAAGATTCATAATTACATTGTCGCTATTGGAGCTCAAGATTTAAATGAAAAACAAATTCAATTGGTTGCTAAAAATATCGACACTATAACAGATATAGAACGAATTGGAGACCACTTAGATAATTTACTAGAATTCTTTGAAATCCGACATGAGAAGAGAATGAAATTACACGAAATAGCAAAAGAAGAGTTGGAAGAATTATTTGTAATGATTCGAACATCGATTGATCAAGCATTAACCGCTTTTGTAACGATGGATAAAGAGTTGGCTTTGGTTGTGAATGAACGAGAAGATAAGTTAGATAAATTAGTAAAGAAATACAGAAAGAATCATATTAAGAGAATCAATGATAAAACTTGCGAAGAAACAGAAGCAGGGTTCTATGTGGATATTTTATCCAACATAGAAAGAATTGGTGATCATTGCAATAATATGGCTATAAATGTGTTATCTGACGAATTTAGTCATGATGACCAATATTTCTAAAAGAACTTAAAAAAAGAATTAAAAAAAGATGCTTGTAGTATTCATTACTGTAGTATATAATATGTAAAGCATAAAACTAGAGTATTAATAATCACCAAAATTTTGGTAAATCACAGAATGGATGGTAATAATGACTGACAGAAAAAACATGTCAATAATGGAACTTGCGCATCAAATGTTATCAGAAAACGGGAAAGCTATGTCTTTCATCGAATTATATGATAATGTTTGCGCAGAAAAAGGAATTGCTGAAGAAGAGAAAGCAGAAAATATCTCTCAAGTGTATTCCGATTTCATTACTTCGGCTAAATTCATTTACGTTGGCGACGACGAATGGGATATTAAAGGAAGACAGACAATAGATCTATGGGATAAAGATGGAGCTTATTATGATGAGTATCCTGATTATGAAGAAGAATTAAGTTTATTTGATGAAAAAACAGATGATGAATATTCAATCGAGGAAGAAGTTGTTGAAGAAGACGAAGAAGATGAAAAAGTTTACGAAGATGATTTCGATGAAGATGATATTGAAGATGATGACGATTCAAAATATGATACTTTCGTAGAAGAAGATGAAGATTACATTGAAGATGAAGAAGATTTAATCTTTGATGATGAAGAAGCTGAAGAAGACGAAGAAGTTGAAGAGGTTGAAGAAGAAGTTGAAGCAGTAGAATTTGATGATGAAGAATATAACGAATACATGGATGATTACGAAGAAATGTATGAAGATTAGTCATTTACTGATTGAAAAAGGAAGAGTTATTTGATATAATCATTAAGAGCCACAAAAAGGGTTCTCCAAAAAGGGGAACCCTTATTTTTTTTTGGAGGAAATGGATGAAACAAATTAAATATATTTTTGTTACAGGTGGTGTGGTATCCAGTTTAGGAAAAGGTATCGCCGCAGCTTCACTAGGAAGATTATTAAAAAATAGAGGATTAAAGGTGTTTATGCTGAAGTTTGATCCCTATATCAATGTCGATCCAGGCACAATGTCTCCCTACCAACATGGAGAAGTTTTTGTTACCGATGATGGTGGAGAAACAGATTTAGACCTAGGACATTATGAACGATTTATTGATGAAAATCTATCTAGAAACTCATCCGTTACAACTGGAAAAATATATCAAACTGTTATTGAAAAAGAACGAAGAGGAGATTACCTAGGAGCAACTGTACAAGTAATACCTCATATTACGAATGAAATCAAATTAAGGCTTCAAACCTTAGCGGAAGAATCGGGTTGTGACGTACTTATTACAGAAATAGGTGGTACAGTTGGGGATATTGAATCTTTACCGTTTCTGGAGTCTATTAGGCAGATGAGAAGGGATGTTGGGTACAAAAACACAATGTATATACACAATACATTGGTTCCGTATCTAGAAACTACAGGAGAGTTAAAAACGAAGCCCACTCAGCATAGTGTAAAAGAGTTGAGATCGCTTGGAATTATACCAGATGTTGTTATATTAAGAACCCATAAAACCATTGATAATGCTATTAGAGAAAAAGTTGCATTATTTTGTGATGTTCAAAAAGAAGCTGTTATCGAATGCAAAGATGTTGATATATTATATGAGGTAATGATTAACCTAAAAAAAGAAAAACTTGATGATTTAGTCTGTTCTCATTTAGAATTACCAAATAAAGAAAGTAACATAACTGTATTTAAAGATTTGATTCAAAAAATCAAACAATTGAAGTCAAGTGTTCGAATTGCACTGGTAGGAAAATATGTAAATCTACACGATGCTTATTTGTCCGTGATTGAAGCGTTGAAACATGCGGGGTACGCGAATGGAGTTCACGTGCAAATTAAATGGATTAGCTCTGGTAGTGTAACCGATCAAACAGCAGAAGAAATTTTAAAAGATTGTGATGGAATCTTAGTTCCTGGCGGGTTTGGCCCAAGAGGTGCAGAAGGAAAAATAGCAGCAATCAAGTATGCTAGAATCCATAAAGTTCCTTTTTTTGGATTATGTTTAGGCATGCAATTATCTGTCATTGAATACGCAAGAAATGTTTGCAAACTGGATTCTGCAAATTCTACTGAATTTGATAAAAATACCAAGTATAATGTGATAGATTTTCTAGAAAATCAATATCACGGAATTGATATGGGCGGAACACTCAGATTAGGCTTATACAATTGCAATCTTTTGCCGAATACAATGGTTAGAGGTGCATATGATAAAGATAAAATACAAGAGAGACACAGGCATAGATACGAATTTAACAATGAGTATAAAGAAATATTTGAAGAGAACGGAATGATTTTTTCTGGTATCAATCCAGAACAAAATCTTTGTGAAATCATAGAATTACAAGACCACCCTTTCTTTGTAGGAACGCAATTTCATCCTGAGTTTTTATCTAGGCCAGATAAACCACATCCATTGTTCACAAAATTCATAGAAAACATCGTAAAATTGAAATAGCGTGTTGAAAAACATGTTATTTTTTAAATTAAGTGTTGTGTAACACACAGTACTGTGTTATAATGTTGCTAGGAGGGTCCTATGAATTCACAATTTAAAAGAGGAATAATAGAATTATGTGTTTTAAAAGAATTGATTCCTAAGGATATGTATGGGTATATGATTATAAACAGTTTATCAGAGCATTTAAATGTAAATGAAAACACGATATACCCTATTTTGAGAAGATTAACCAAGGAAGGGTACTTTACAACGTATTTAGAAGAATCGAATTCAGGAGCGCCAAGAAAATACTATAGCATCACGAAAAAAGGGTTTGAATATTACCTTCAATTGAGAGATGAGTGGGATGAATTTATTGGCGGTGTATATGTTATATTAAACAAGGGAGGAAAAACAAATGAAGACATTTTTACAAAATTTGGAAGACGAATTAAAGAAAAATAATTTAAACGAAGAGGAAATTAATGATATTATTGCGGATCACTCTGAAATGATAGAATCAGCAATAAGCGAAGGATTATCTGATGAAGATTTAGAACAAAAGTTTGGAAATCCAAAAGATTTAGCAGATGAATTATCACAATTTACAGAAAAAGATAATAAGAAAGAATCAAAAAAAGAGAAGAAAACATTTGAATTTGCGGAAGTATCAGAACATTATAATGTAGAAATTACATTAGTCAATGATGATGTATTATTTGAATCAAACAACGATAATAAAATTGTAGTGACATACTCAGGTCGAGTTAACATAAAAGAGTATGATATTAAATTCGAACATAATACATTGATTATTAAAGCTCCAAAAACAAGAGGAATATTTTCTGTTTTTGGAAGAAATGGCACGAAGTACGAATTTATCATATCGTTACCAAGTGGCATAATAATGGACTCTTTCAAAATGAAGAATGTAAATGGTGATGTTGAAATATCTAGTATTGATTCGAATGATTTCACTATAGGATTAAATAACGGAGATATTCATATTAAGAATTTAAAATCTGGAATCACAAAAATATCTACCATTAACGGTGATATTGATATAGAACAAGCTGTTTGTAAAGAATTTGCTATATCACAAATCAGTGGTGATTCTAAAATTGACCAATTAATTGTGAAAAAAGACATTTTTGTCAATACGGTAAGTGGTGACATTTCCATTCTTAATTCAGAATGCAATGAAGCGGGGTTAAAAACGGTTTCTGGAGATTTAACTGCCAAAGAGTTTTATCCAAAATCGTTATCACTGGCTTCTGTATCTGGAGATATTAAGATT
>CAZSVN010000113.1:0-4575 GCA_964610285.1 uncultured Candidatus Izemoplasmatales bacterium | reverse complement strand
AGAATGTCTTCGATAATTTATGGGTAAATCTAAAATATTATATGCTGTTTTAAACTGTTTCATAATTTTTAGCCCCTTCTTGGTAGTATTTGCCTTGCGTTATGAACATTTCTTTATATACCCCGTTTTCCTTATTCATTAATAACTCATGGGATCCATATTCAAGAATCTTACCATTATCCAACAAAGCAATATTATCACAAAATCTAGTAGATGCTAATCTATGAGATATAATCAAGGCTGATCTATTATTGATTAAAGTTTTAAAATTATCGTATATTTCTTTTTCAGCAATTGCATCTAATGAAGCTGTTGGTTCATCCAGCATTATGAAAGAAGTGTTTTCTTTATATAAAGCTCTTGCAATAGACAATTTTTGTTTTTCCCCTCCACTTAGTTCTGTACCACTAGGATCTATAACTTTTAATAATTCATGATGTTCTTTTTGTGGAAGTGATTCAATCTTTTCATATAACCCTACCAATTTTAATGCATTCATAGCCCTGTCATGATCCGTTGGGTCTTTGCTTAACCCAACAATGTTTTCTAAAATGGATGCAGCATATATTAACGATTCTTGAAATATAACTGCTAGTCTTGCTCGATAACAACTTAAATCGATAGTTTTTATATCCACACCATTAATTAATATTGTTCCATCTGTTGGTTCATAGAAACCACAAAGCAACTTTACCAAAGTTGTTTTTCCTGACCCGTTTATACCGACTAAAGCTAATCGTTCACCAGAATTTAATTTTAAGTTAATATTTTCAAGAACATATTTGTCGGAATTTGGATATTTAAAACTAACATTTAGTAGTTCAATGGTAACGGATTCTAAATCAATAGCAACTCCTTCTTCTTTAGGAAAATATTCATCATTTTCTAGAAAGGCCATATATTCACTTGTATAACTTGTATCCTCTTTAATTTTTGCTATTGTTGTAAATATTTTTTGTAACCCTAATGTAATAGCTAGGGTTGCCCATATAGTTACGGATACTTGGCCCATTGATATTTCGCCATTAAAATAGGCAATCGAGGTTAAATAATATGTTAATCCATTGGTAATTGTGATAAAGAATATTCCTGGGATTGTAAACCTGAAGCCTATAAGATTGAGTTTTTTAAATAACTTTGTGTATATATTCGATTTTTTTTGATGATTTGCAAGAAATTGATTTTGAATTTGGTTAATTCTTATATCTTTTCCATACGAGAAATCGTGTCCTGTACAAAAAAAGTATTCCGCCTTACGCTCGCTTTCACGAAGTGCGTCGCGGTTCTCAAATTTGTATTTCTTACCTTTTAAATCAAACTGATACTGCAAGAATGATAACACAAGAGCAACTACCACTATAATTGGACGAAATAATCCTAACATTATTGTTAGACCGATTACTGTTAAAATTTCTGGCAGCAAACTAAATACACTTCTTAACGTTCCTTAATATCCACTATCGTTGTTCCCAATTGCTGCCCAAAGTGCAGTTGATCTTTTTGCTTGAAATGTTGGGTCTTCTAAATATCGATAGGATACATGTCGATATTTTTTAAAAAATATTCCGCCTTGTAAATTATGGATTGCCATAGCATTTCCACTAAAGATGTTTTGTGTTATTGTTGACGCTATCATTAGAACAAGCATTGAAAATCCATATATAAATATCCACAAAAATAAATTATTAATATTTTGGATTGCAATCGCATCAATTATGTATCTTGGCAAAAGAACAATAACAATATTTAATATTCCTTTAGAAAATGCAAATAAAATAAAAACAAAGAATAAGAACCTTGAATTTGCTTGAATAATCCCACTTATGTGAAATTTTAATACTTCCCATGTTGAATGTTTTGTTTTCATTACATACCTCCATCAACTACACTAATTGTATAGTGATATCAAAAAATAAACAATCAACCTGTAGTTGCATTATTTCCAAACAAAAAACCGAAGTCCTATCTGCAGTATAACAACTACAAAGTCTTCGGTTATGTATATCTATCATATATTTTATTTGTAAAAACTTATACTTATAAAAAAATAGTAATTAGATATTGAATAACTCCAATCATCGCACCTAAGAATAAACCAATAATTTCTACAAAATGCAATTCTTTGTTCATTAGTCCAAAAATAATTTTTTCAAACTCTACAAAATCAAGTGAATCAATTCTGTTCTTTACAATTTCTCGTATATTTAAATTCTCAATACCAACAGTGCGAAATTCTTCAATCATTTGATCAAACATTTCATCGCCATTTTTATCAATATACTTGGATACAAAACCACGTATATCTCCACCAACAAACATAGCTACCATTGGAGGTATGGCTTCCACAAGTTTTTCAACAATGGATTCTTTCAATTTACCTTTAATTGCCTCAAGTTTTTCAGGGCCTAATAATTGATCCATAATGACTTCTTTTGAAAGCAATTCTTTCTCGATAATATCTGCAAGCGATATTGCCATTTGATTTTTTCTTCTAGGAAACACTCCTTGAAATGTGATTCCTAATATTTTCACTGGATTTACTGGCCTGAATAACATCTTAATAGCTACTTTATTTGTTATCCAACCAATCAATCCACCTATCAATACCAGTAATATAAAACGTACAATATCCATAATCTTCTCCATCAATAATTTTTATATATTATATCACATTTTTTTCAAAATGTTTTCAACTTCTTCTTTTGATTCTTTTGTAAACTCGATTCTAAAATTGTAAATACCAATCCGTTTATACATATCCATTTGATCCATGATATTAATTGGCTTATGATTGAGTACTCGTATATTGCAATCGGTATCTCTAACCAAAGGGAACATTTTTTCAGAAGCATCTATTAGAGCATAATTGCTTCTTATACATAAGTTACAGTTTAACTTATTTACACCTTCGCTTTTTGTAATCGGACAATACTTTGAAATCATCGTATCATTACGCCCATATATCATTACCTCTAAATTTGGTAACGATTTATGCTTTTTGATGTATTCACGAACAATATTCTTTGTGTTTTCAACCGTACTTTCCAATGACAAGGTAATGTTTGTAATTCCTCTTTTCGCCAAAGAATACACGCTTAAAGAATTGGTAATGTTCATATTGTAATTTGCAAATAATTTTTTGTCTTGAAGTTCTTGAATAGAACCAAAATCTTGAATAATTACGTTATCATAAATCTTGTATCTATCGTAGTCTTTAATAATTCTGTTTTGATAAATGTTTGGATGATGGATCTTCAGATTTTCAGAGATAAAGACATCAATATCGTTCCTGTCTTTACATATATTGAATTGTTCTAATGTTTCAACTTTCACGCTGATTCTTGGTTCTTTTAAAACACTCTTCATTTCTTCAAAATAATAATTCTTAATAACCGGAGTTGCTCTGGTTATTGATGCATGTTCGATCATTTCTAAGGATTCTCTTTTTAATTGTTTTAAAATGCTTTTTGGAATAAATACATGCTCCTCACTTTGTACTTCAAAATCATCAAGATAATAGAACGTATTGCCTAGTGTGTTAAAGGTATTGTATATATCTTCTTTCGTTGTTTCATTTTGCAAAGCAGTCTGGACCACAAAATTAGAGATAATTGTTTGTTGTTCTATAAATGGGGTTTTGATTTCTATTTTGATTGGTTGTCCAACTTTACAAACCATGACTCCTGATAACGGAATTAATTTATAGGATTCATCGATAAACAAAGACATTTCTTGTTCTTGATGGATATCAAGCGTTTTAAGGACTCTGGAATCATTCGCCACTTCACGTTGCATATCCAAAACTACAATATCATCTTTATATGCTTGTTCTACTTTGATGTCGTTTTTTAATATTCTGCTTACTTCTCCACCAATATCCGTAGTTCCTTCGATCCTGATTCCATCCGATACGGATAATGTCCCAGACAATCTTATGGTTGTTTTACCTCGATCATAAGATAACACCGTACCAATTTCGATTCCTTGGTGATTGGGTCTATTTGCATTATTAATACTATAAGGTGCTTCATGTAATATATATCCTTTTGTATACTCTCTATTAAATGAGACCAATAATTCATTAATTCTTTTGCTTAAATCGAAGTTAGCGTCATCGACATGTTCCAAGGCTTCTTTATAAGCAGTAACGGTCGCGGCTACATAGCTTGGTTTTTTCATCCTACCTTCAATCTTGAAGCATGTAACACCACTTGCGATAATCTCTTTTAAATATTCTATTGTCATTAAATCTTTTGTACTCATCAAATAACTGGAATCACTTACCACTTGAAGATCTCTAGATAGCTTGTATGGTAACCGACAAGGTTGAGCACATTCTCCCCGATTTCCAGAACGACCTCCCATGAAATAACTGAGTGAACAATTTCCAGAATAACTAACACAAAGAGCTCCATGGACAAACACTTCAACATCTATGTCTATATTTGATGTGATATATTTAATGTCTTCTAACGGTGTTTCTCTCGCTAAAATAACTCTTTTGACACCTAGATTCTTTAAGTATTCTATTTGCTTTATGTTATAGGAATTCATTTGAGTGGACGCATGAATTTC
>CAZSVN010000112.1:0-4591 GCA_964610285.1 uncultured Candidatus Izemoplasmatales bacterium | reverse complement strand
ATTATTAAATAATAAAGTATTGCCTAAGATATGAAATATAGTTGGTGGTGGAATTATTGGCATGTAATTTGCATTTATCTATGCTAGCTTTGGCGTGAAAGTCAATGTAATCGAATTCTTACCACGGGTATTACCTGGAGTAGATTCCGAATTTAGTATGAGGCTTCGTCGTTATGCGAAACAGCTAGACATGGACATTTACAACAATGCAGCTGTGACTAAAATAGAAGAAAAAGATGGAAAAGCTATCGTGTACTTTGATCAAAAGGGAACGGAGAAATCGATTGAAGCGGATCTTGTATTAGAAGCGGTTGGTAGAGTACCAAAGGTCGATGGACTTGGCTTAGAAAATACCAGTATTGTTCATGATCCAAGAAAAGGTATTGAAGTAGATTCTTATATGAAAACAAACGTACCACACATCTATGCCATTGGAGATGTTACCAATTTATGGCAACTCGCTCATGTAGCAAGTCACCAAGGATTGGTAGCGATTGATAACATACTTGGTCATAAAAAAGCAATGGATTATTCGGCTGTTCCTGCAGTCATATTTACATCACCAATGATTGCTACTGTTGGTAAGACGGAAGAAATGTGTAAAACAGAAGAAATAGAATATGATGTAGTGAAGGTTCCGTATTCCGCAAATGGTAAGGCAATCATTTTAGGGGCGGAAGCCGGTTATATAAAATTAATTCGTAATCCTTCCACTAAGAAATTAATTGGTGGTATGGTTTTTGGTAAAGATGCGGATAATTTAATTGCTACGATTACCGTTGCAATTCAAAATGGAATGACTGCACATGACCTGCAAGAAACAATATTTGCACACCCGACCGTTCAAGAACTCGTTCATGAAGGCGCTATGGGGTTGGATAGTCTCGCTATCCATTTTGTTGACTGATGGAAGTGTTGCGCGATATTGCAAAAATCAAAGAAGTAATCGATCAAGCAGACAATATTGTCTTTTTAGGTGGTGCTGGAATTAGTACGGAATCTGGTATACCGGATTTTAGATCACCAAGTGGTATCTATAATCAACCTTATAAATTTAGTCCTGAAAAGATACTCAGCCACAATTTCTTTTTAAATCAGCCAAAGATATTCTATGAATTTTATAAAGAAAATATTATAAATTTTGAAGCACATCCAAACTATGGGCATATCTATTTGGCTAAGCTAGAAGCTTCTGGAAAGATTCGAGCTATCATAACTCAAAATATTGATGGGTTGCATCAAGTTGCCAGTTCCAAGAAGGTATTGGAACTGCATGGAAATATTAGTGATAATTATTGTGTGAAATGCAATAAACATTTCGATATTGATTATATTAAGAATAGTCCTAATCCAATTAGATGCGATGTGTGTGATGGCCTTGTAAAGCCAAATGTAGTCTTATATGGGGAAATGATTAGCAATGAAATTATGAAAGAAGCTATTCAGCTTGTTACTGACGCTGATTTGTTAATCGTTGGTGGAACATCCTTAAGTGTTTATCCAGCAAGCGGATTAATTCGTTTTGCAAAGAAGAAATTATTAATCAATACCGAAAAAACGTCGAAAGATATATTCTGTGAATATGTTTATTATGGAAAATTTGGAGAACTCTGTAAAAGTTTAAATGACTTAGAAGATTGACACACTACCTTACATGTAATATAATTATTTTTAGTATGGAGGGTTTATGAACTATTTAGATTACAGTGCAACAACTCCGGTTGATCCTCGAGTGTTGGATGTATTTACGAAAATGAATCTCGATTATTTTGGAAATCCTAATTCAACACATGAATTGGGTTTTTTGTCCAAAACGAAAGTTCAAGAAACGTCTGATACGATTAAAACTATTCTACAAGCTGAAAATTATGAAGTAATATATACATCAGGTGCTACAGAATCTAATAATTTGGCTATCAAAGGGTTTGCTTTTTCCAATATGAACAGGGGAAAACATATTATTAGTTCTCCTTATGAGCATTCTAGCGTTACCTCATGTTTGAATTACTTAGCGAGACATGATTTCGATATTGATATCCTATCGCTAGAAGAATCAGGACAAGTAAATCTTGGAGAATTAGAAGAATTGATTCGTCCGGATACGATTTTAGTTTCTATAGCTCTCATTAATTCCGAACTTGGTATTATGCAAAACTTAAGTAAAATCAAAGAAATTATTCGAAAATATCCTCATGTGAAGTTCCATTCGGACTTGACACAAGCAATTGGGAAAGTAGTAGTTGATATCGCAGGAATTGATTTGGTTTCTTTTTCTGGCCATAAAATATATGGTTTAAAGGGAATTGGAGCGTTGCTAAGGAAACACGATGTGAATTTATTTCCGGTTATTCATGGAGGAAAATCTACTAGCATCTTTCGAGGCGGAACACCATCTGCTCCATTGATCGCTAGTTTGGGAGTTGCATTGGAACTGGCTTATGATCAATTTGACCAAAAAATTAATCATTTAAGAGAATTGCATCGTTACTTAATTCAAGAATTAAGAACATTCGACGTTGCTCATATCAACTATGAGCAAAGTATTTTTCAAATTGTAAACGTTTCTTTTAAAGATATCAAAGCAAGTCATATGCAAGCAGAGTTATCCAAACGAGGTATATATATATCGACACAAACTGCTTGTAGTTCAGACGATAGTTTTTCTCCAGCCGTGAAGTTAATTACGGGATCGGATAAACTAGCGGAAACATCGGTTCGAATCTCATTATCACACTTAACTACAAAAATAGAGATTGACCAATTAATTCGTGCTATAGGAGATATTATTCATGAAAATCGTTAGAGTCACAGCTATGTGGTGTATGAGCTGTTTAACCATGAAGAAAACATGGAAAAAAGTATTGAATAACATTCCAAATTTGGAAATCATAGACTATGATTACGATTTCGATTCTGAAATGGTAAAAGAATACCATATTGGGAAGATCCTTCCCGAACTAATCGTGTTTAAGAATAACCAAGAAATCACTAGAATCATTGGTGAAAAATCAAAGAAAGAATTAGAAACCATATTAGAGGGGCTAGATGAAGACAATTAAACGACTTATGTTAATCGTTATTTTGGGATTGTTACTAAATCCCTTTTTTATGTTGGTACATGCAAAGAATGATGTCAATATCTATTTCTTTCATTCTGAATACTGTGGACATTGCCAAGATATGGATGCTTACTTTCAAGACTTAATCCTAGATTATGATAATATCAATATTTTGTATTATGAAATTACTGATTCAGAAAATGCAATATTATTTCAAGAAGTAAACGAAGCATTTGACCTACAATTCTATGTTCCAATGGTTATTATTGGAGGTATTAGCTTTGTAGGATATAACGAACAAATCACTACAGATATAGAAAACACAATTGATCGGTATTCTGATCATGATTTTACGGATGTAGTTGCTAAAATCATCCAAGGAGAAGATTTGTTGGTAACGGATTTTGATAACCTTCAAAGGGATTCGATCCATCTACCAATCATTGGTGAAATACAACTAGAATCCTTATCCTTGTTTTTAGCTGCAGTAGTACTAGGGTTTGTCGATGGTTTTAATCCATGTGCAATGTGGGTCTTGATTTTTTTAATTTCGATGTTAATCAATATGAAAGACCGAAAACGAATGTGGATTATTGGTATTACCTTCCTTGCAACCAGTGCGTTGGTATATTTCTTAATTATGGTATCTTGGCTTCAAGTAGCGGTAACATTAACTTCGGTCAATTGGATGAGGAGCTTCATTGGTTTGATAGCGGTTGCCTTTGGTAGTTATAATGTCTATAAATTTATAAAAACCAGAAATCAAGAAATCGGTTGTGAAGTAACCGATGAAAAAAAACGATCTACCATAATGGAACGAATTAAGAATATAGTTAAGAAACAGAATTTGTTACTCGCGTTACTTGGAGTAGCCGCTCTAGCCGTAACCGTAAATCTTATTGAGCTAGCGTGTTCCGCCGGGTTACCTTTATTGTTTACTCAGATTTTAGCATATAACGATCTCAGTACAGCAAGTTATTTCTTCTATATAGGCATCTATATTCTATTGTTTTTAATCGATGATCTTATTATCTTTACGATAGCTATGGTATCGATGAATGTTACGGGAATATCCAATAAGTATTCCAGGATTTCCACAATAGTTGGTGGTATTATTATGCTAATAATCGGTTTTCTTTTGATCTTTTTCCCAAATATTATCATGTTTAACTTCTAATACAAGCGCTATATATAGCGCTTTTTATTTTTATCACAAAAAATTCACAAAATTATTAGCACTCTTTACTTGACACTGCTAAAATATATGATATAATATAGTTGTCACTCGGTAAGGCAGAGTGCTAATACAATAAGGAGGTCAGTAAAAATGACAAAAATAGTAAAAAGAAATTTTAGTTATCCTTTTTTCGATGATGTTTTTGATGATTTCTTCACTACCACGCCATCAAGAAGAACTGTTTCAAGTTTAAAAACAGATATTTTAGAAGTAGAAAATGGATATGAACTCCATATTGATCTGAAAGCTCTTTATCCTGGAGTCGTCGGACATTTCGACCTGATCCGTATTTTTG
>CAZSVN010000111.1:0-4680 GCA_964610285.1 uncultured Candidatus Izemoplasmatales bacterium | reverse complement strand
TTTAGCAATTTCATCCATAGAAGTTTTATGAAATCCAAATCGGCTAAACAATTTCTCTGCTACCTCTAAAATTTTATCTTTAGTATCCTCTATTTTCATTTAGTATATTTGACTATTATCGTTTCAGAGTACAAATTTAGGTATTAATTTTTTAAAAACAAATCTTTAACAAAATTTAACAATTAGCTGCAAAGCTAATACTTGAATTTTTTCCAAACCATAGGGTATTGATCTATTTTGGAAATTATTTTATAAAAGCATTATCATTTTTATTAGATAAAAAATACCTTAGCCATTTCATTTGCAAGCACATTTGCAATTTCCCAATACCTTGCGCATAATCTAATTGCAAAAGAGTTGCAATCCTCCTTCCACTTCAAAGTTTATTCATAATGAAAAAAAATTTAAAAATATTAGTTGCATATGTCAACTAATTGTTTTTATCTTTGTGTCGGTTAAAAAAAGCAATATGGAAAAGCGGAATCTATCTTTGTTGGAATTAGGAAGAATGATGCATGAGGTATTTCGTGTTTTTAAAAAACAATTTGACGAACAACAGCATGAAGAAATAAAAATCTCTACTGAACAGTTTGGATTACTTCATGCAATAAGTACAAAAGAAGAAGAAGTTATACAAAAAGATATGGCTGAAATGATGGGAAAAGACAAATCTGCCATATTGAGGTTAATAGATTCTTTAGAAGAAAAAGAATTAGTAAGAAGAGTTACTGACGTTAAAGACAGAAGGAAAAATTATCTGATGGTAACAAAAGTTGGGTATAGAGTGCTTGATCAATATTTGGGAATAGTAAATGAACTGATGAGAGAAATTCAGCAAGGACTTACACAAAACGAAATAGATACGTTTCATAAAGTTGTACATCATATAAAAAATAGGGCCGAAGGTCTTTAATTTTTTTGTAATTTTAATTGATATTGTCAACTATTGATATTCGAACCTTTTTAAAATAATAAATTTAAAAACAGCACAATTAATATTAATAAATTATTTTATGAAAAATTTTATTAGAACAGTTTTAATTGGAATATCCTGCCTGAGCACATTGCAATTACATGCGCAGGAACCATTGGTTTTATCTTTAGATAGTGCCATTAATTATGCCATTATTCATAACAAAACATTGATTAATTCAAAATTTGCAGTTGATAAATCATCTCAGAAAATAAGAGAGACCATTTCACAAGGTTTACCCCAAATAAATGCGACAATTGATTACTCAAATTTTTTAGGTGCAGAAGCAAGCTTGCAATTAAATCCTTCGGCACCTCCTGCAGTAATTGAATTTAATCCAACAAGTAATTTTAAAGCAAATGTTAGTCAGTTGGTTTTTAATGGTAGTTACTATGTTGGTATTCAAATGTCAAGACTTGCAAAAAGCATGTCCGAAAAGAATTATTTTAAAGATGAATTAACTGTTAAAGAACAAGTTGTTCAAGCATATTATATGGTTTTGGCGAGCGAAAGAATTCTCAATATCCTAAAAGAAAACAAAACAAATGCTCAATTGATTTACGACAAAACAAGTAATCTTGCCAAAGCAGGAATTATTGAAGAAACAGATGCTAAAAAACTTTATATTATGGTAACATCTGTAGACAATGCATTTAAATCTACTGAAAGACAAGTTGAGTTAGGTTATAATATGTTGCGACTGCAACTGGGTTTGGAATCAGAACAAATTATTCAACTTTCATCAAATCTTAATGAAATTGAACAGAAATATATTATTCAGCAAGAAATTTTAGGTTCGTTCAATGTGCAAAATAATCTCGATTATAAATTAATTGAATTGCAAGAAGAAATAGCCAAAAAGCAAATTACGCTGAAAAAAGCAAGTAATTTACCATCATTGGTTGCATTTTACTCATATACCGAAAAAATCAAGGAACCATTATTTGATATGACCCCAAAGAATGTAGTTGGATTAACTTTAAGTATTCCTATTTTTTCTGGCGGACAAAGGTATACACAACTAAATCAAGCAAAAATCGACTATAATATTACGGAAAATACAAAAGAACTTTTAACCAAACAACTTTCAATACAGGAAAGACAGTTAAGATATACTTATAACAATCTTTTTGAACAATATAAAACTCAAAAGGATAATGTTGAAATAGCAAAAGAAGTTCTTGAAAAAATGAATTTTAAGTATCAACAAGGAATGGTTTCAAGTCTGGAACTTACGAGTGCAAATAACGACTATTTAACAGCAGAGTCAAATTATACTAACATTTTACTTCAGTTGTTAAATGCTGAACTATCACTCCGAAAAATAAATAATAACATTTAAAAATATTAGATATGAATACAATTAAAATTTCGATAATTACCGTTCTGACAGGAATTTTAGCCATTACTACATCTTGTTCTTCAAAAACTGAGGTAATTGAAAATAATCAGCCAACCGAAACAAAACAATCATTACCTGTAAAAACATCAATTGTTAAATCTGAATCCATTGCCAAAACAATTGACTTTACAGCATCTTTAATTCCTTTTAAAGAAGTGCATCTTGCACCATCAACCCCTGGAAGGATTGAAAAAATAATGTTGAAATTGGTGATAATGTTAAAAAGGGACAAGTAATTGCATTAAGGGACAAAACAAACCTTGAACAAGCAAGGATAAATTTAATGAAACTAGAAACAGATTACAAACGGTTGGATACATTAATGAAAACAAAAAGCATTGCTAAACAACAATACGATCAGGTAAAATCTGCTTATGAAATTGCACGAAACAGCTACCAGTATCTACTTGATAATACTCAGTTAAAAGCACCTTTTCCAGGAATTATTTCAGGGAAATATTTCGAAGATGGTGAAATTTATTCTGGTTCACCCGTTCCTTCTGTTGGCAAAGCTGCCATAGTTTCTATAGTACAAATTAATCAGCTAAAAGCATTGATTGGTATTTCTGCAAACTATTTTCCTTTAATAAACATAGGTATGAAAGCAGATGTTGTATCTGAAATTTATCCTGATTTATCATTTAATGGAGAAGTTTATAGGATTTATCCAACGATTGATAATGCAACCAAAACATTTACTGTTGAAGTAAAAATCCAAAACGATAATTTGAAAATACGTCCTGGGATGTTTTCAAAAATTCAACTTAACCTTGGTATAGGAAAAGCAATACTTGTTCCAACTATCTCATTAATTAAACAAACCGGTACAAATGACATGTTTGTTTTTATAAATAAAAACAATATTGCAGTTAAACAACCTATTAAAATGGGTCGAATTTTCGATGACAATACAGAAATAATAGAAGGTATTAGCGAAGGTGATGAAATAATAGTTGTTGGACAAAATAAACTTGAAAACCATACTCCTATAAATATCATCAAATAGCGAACATACTTAAATGCTAGCAAATAAATTGATTAAAAAACAAAATTATGAGTATATATAGCACCGCAGTTAAAAAACCTGTAAGCACCATAATGATTTTCATTGGAGTGGTAATTCTAGGGATTTATTCTTATTTTCAGTTACCCGTGGATTTTTTCCCAAAGATGGATCCACCTTATATTTCTGTAATAACATACTACGCAGGAGCAAATGCGGCGGATGTGGAACAAAATATAACCCGAAAGCTAGAAGACAGTTTTGGATCACTTACCAACATTAAAAAAATAACTTCCACATCAAAAGATAATATATCTGTTGTAATGTTAGAATTTGAATGGGGGGCCAATCTAGATGAAGCTACCAATGAAGTAAGGGATGCGGTAGGTATGGCAGAACGAAGTTTACCCGACGAAGTAGAAAGTCCAACTATTTTTAAAATTAGTACAAGTATGATACCTGTTTTGATGTTTTCAATCACTTCAGAAGAAAGTTATACTGGAATAAAAGATATTTTGGATGATAAGCTTATTCAACAACTAAACCGTATTGATGGTGTTGGTAACATTATTCAAATAGGAGCTCCAACAAGAGCAATTATGGTGGATGTTGATCCAAGAAAACTAGATGCTTTTAACTTAACAGTTGAACAAATTTCAGGAATATTGGCTGCAAACAACCTAAATTTACCTTCTGGAAATCTTGAAATGGGCAAATCTGACTTAGCACTCAGACTTCAGGGAGAATTTGAAAATAGTAATATAGTTAAAAATATAATTGTTAGCAATTACAATGGAAAAACAGTTTATCTAAGAGATATTGCAACCGTTAGCGACGGACTGAAAGATGTTAAATCATACGAACGGTCGAATGGTGGGAAAAGTGTTCGCGTTATGATTCAAAAACAATCTGATGCAAATACAGTTACCGTAGCCAATAAAATAAAGGAAAAACTTGTTGATATCAAAAAAACTCTTCCTCCTGATATTAAAATAGAAGTCCTTTTCGATACTTCAATTAATACAACTGACTCTATAGATAATCTTTCAGAAACACTATTATATGCGTTGATGTTTGTAGTAATTGTTGTTCTCTTTTTCTTAGGTCGTTGGCGAGCAACTTTTATTGTTTCGCTTTCAATACCGATTTCTCTTATCGCAGGATTTATTTATATGTATTTATCAGGCGGAACCATTAATCTTATTACCCTTTCATCACTTTCCATTGCTATTGGAATGGTTGTAGACGACTCCATTGTGGTACTCGAAAATATTACTAAAAAAATGGAGCGTGGTGGTTTTG
>CAZSVN010000110.1:0-4695 GCA_964610285.1 uncultured Candidatus Izemoplasmatales bacterium | reverse complement strand
AGATTATATTGGCTATGTTTTTCAAGAATACAATATTATTAATAGTTATACAGTATATCAAAATATTGAACTTGCTCTTACCATTCAAGGCTACGATAAAGAAAAAAAACATTTACGTGTTCTTGAACTAATCAAACAAGTAGGTTTATCTCATGTAACCTATCAAAAAGCTAGCAATTTGAGTGGAGGAGAAAAACAACGCACAGTTATCGCAAGAACGTTAGCAAAGGATTATCAAATTTTAGTATGTGATGAACCAACTGGCAATTTAAATGAAGAAGCTAGTATTAAAATTTTTGAATTGTTTCGTGAAATCAGTAAAACCAGACTCGTGATCATTGTTACACACGACATCAGCTTATTACAAAAATACGCTACAAGAAAAATACACATTTATGATGGAGAAATCATGGAAGATTCTCAGCTGGTACCAAAAACAACTGATATTCCACAAGAGATAACTCCTAAATTATCAAATACCACATTTAAAAGTTCTATTCAAATAGCACTGAGAAATGTTTTTTCAGTTCCTAAAAAATCATTATTTTCTCTTCTGACAATTACATTCATGTTGGTAATGATATTCTTTGTTTATAGTGCAAGTGCACTTGAAATAAATAAATCCATTGACGCAACAAATCCATATTTTAGCAATCCCGATCCTAGTCGAATCATATTGATCAATGAGGATAAAAGTCAATTTACTGAAAATGATTTATTGGAAATTAGCAATGTAGATAATGTTTTGGGAGTTTTTGGTAATGATTCCGTTTTTGATTCCGTATTTTTTACAAAAATGTTCAATGAAAATACTGCATTAAATGACTTTTACTATTTCAAACCACTTCCAGCTCTTTCCTTGAGTTTAAGCGATATAATATCAGGACATATGCCGCAAAATGAAAATGAAGTAATTGTTGGGAATAATGGGATGTTTGAAATAGGGGATACCATTGAAATAGCGAATAGTTATTTATTATTTCCTTTGCAAAATTTAGAAACAGATCAATTTGAATTTGAAGTAGTCGGAATCGTGAAAGAACCTGATCAATTAACAGATGGTTTGCATAATTTCTATTTAACCATTGAGGGCTTAACCGTTTTATCTGCTTCAAGCATTTACGAAAACTCGCAAATTGAACTCCGAATCGAAGGTACTGAAGAATATGATATGACTTCAGATACTTGGATTACACCCGATATAGACAGTGATGTAAATGTCAACATAAGGACCTACATGGTAGCGTATCCAACTTGGATTCGTTTTGATAATACCCTTGCGGACGGTGAAATCTATACGTTTGATATGATGTATTTTGAAATTTGTAGAGACTTTTGTTATAAAAAAGAAGTTAGAGATGATACGGATGCTGGTTTATGCGATCCAGATGCATTTATAAATAGCCATGATATCTTCTATAGAGCAATCACCACATATGATAATACCAATCCTTTTCAATCGATTACTCTAAAATCAAGTCAATATACAAGCAATGATCAGACATTAAAATTATTTATGAACGAAACAACATATAACGATTTCTTTTATGAAGAAAATTATCAAATAACAGCTATAGTTAAAGATTTCTATGATGGCAATAAAGTCGTTAAAGAACTCCAAGAGCTTGGGTACAATGCCTTTTATCCTTCTCAATTAATTTCTAGTGACCAAGCAAGCGAGATCGTTGTTCGTAATATCTTTGTAATCTTAATTGCTGGTGGTATCATTTTTGCGATTTTCTTTGTAGGGTATTTTATTCTGCGCAATATTATATTTAGTAAGATCAATGATTATTTAATCATTCGTTCGATTGGTACTTCTAAAACTGCCGTCAAACGAATATTAGGAGCCGAGGTATATTTTATTACATTGATATCAATTCTTTTCCTTTCAATCTTAATATTTATATTTGAATATTATATCCAAGATTTCCCAAAATTATTAAGATACTTCAATTGGTATGACTATCCACTACTATTCGGTTTAATCATATTAGTGATAGAAATTATGGTTGTTCAATTCACAAATAGTATTTTTAAAGCAAGTGTGATTTCAGCTTTAAAGGGGGTTGACCGATGATAAAACTAGAACATATTACAAAATTTTACAATAAAAACCGAGCCAATGAATTTATTGTGTGTAATGATATCTCTCTTACATTTGAAAAAACTGGTTTGGTCGTTATCCTAGGAGCAAGCGGAAGTGGAAAAACTACATTATTAAATGTAATAAGTGGAATGGATAAATTTGATAAAGGTCGTCTTATATTTGATGAGTTATCATTTGAGCACTATAATCAAAAAAAATGGGATATGATACGAAAGCATAAAATTGGATATGTTTACCAACATTATCACTTACTAAAAAATATATCCGTTTATACAAACATTGAACCAGTCATAAAAATGCAAGGAGTTACCGAAAAATCGCAAGTGCAAGATCGCATACTACTTCTTTTAAAGGCAGTTGGACTAGCAAACTATTCTGATCGTTTGGTAAAACAACTATCCGGTGGTGAACAACAACGTGTCGCTTTCGCAAGAGCTTTAGCCAATAATCCTGAAGTAATTTTAGCAGATGAACCTACTGGTAATCTTGATGGAAAAACAACGTTAGAAATCATGAATGTCATCAAAGAGATTTCGAAAACAAGATTAGTTATTATGGTAACTCATGAGCAAGCATTATGTGATTATTATGCAGATAGAATCATTAAAATAGAAAATGGTTCCATAATCAAAGACTATGAAAATGAACAACATTATCCTTTAGATTTTGTTCAAGAACATATAATTAATTTATATGATTATGAAAAAACTACCCTTCATTCAGAAAACTTAAATGTTTCTAGATATAGAGATAGAATTACAGAAGAAAACTTAGACATTGATTTAATTGAACGCAATCAAACTTTATATATTAAAATTAATTCTGATTCTTTGAAACGAACCAAATATATAGATTCAGATAGTGAAATTGAAATTCACACATTCCCTGAAACTTCATGCGCAGACGAAACACGATTTATCTTAGATGATTTATACCCTTCAAAGATCAGTGAAAACGAAGAAAAAGTTTTCCGTTGGAAGGATATTTTTCAATATGCATTTCAGAAACTCAGTATCTTCAAAAGCGGTAATAAACTATTCTTCTTATTATTAATGCTTGTTGGTGTGATTATCAGTATAAGCATTGGTTTGCTTGGAGACATATATTACGTTGAAGAGCCCTATCAACCAATTGATTTGAATTACATATCAGTTCATATGGATAGATCTCAATATTATGATTATAATCTTGTTGAAGATGTTACTGGCGTGGATCAACTGATGCTTGTTAGTAAACCATTTACTTTTTATCTTAGTACACCGGATTATTATCAAGTTCGCCGTAGTATAAAAGTAGCTGCTCTTCCTATTGATATTAAATTTTTTGATGATACAACACTGATTTATGGACAATTACCAAATGATTATGAAATTGTAATTGACCAAAGCATCGCAAATGAAATTGTAGAGAAAAACCAATCTCGCGGAATTCAAGATTATGATGATGTATTAAATTGTCAGTTTAAATTACTTGCTAGTGGATTGGATGCTAATATCACTAAGGATACAGCACTATATTTTAATATTAGTGGTATTGCTAATGGAAATTCAAAGAGTGTTTGGATGAAAGAAGACCTTATTTATAGTCTTGTAACTCCTCATCTGAGTGACTATCATATCATGGAAGACAATTTTCAAATTCTTTCAGGTAATATCCCTACATTCAGTACATATCTGATGCTAAATGAAAATTATAAATCTCTATTAACTGGAAACATCCCATACAATATTGGTATTACTACTGGCACTTACTATGTTTCTGGTATATATAGGTACCAAGTTGATGGTATAAATTATAATCTAGAAAACGCTATGATTTCAAATTTAGATGTTATAAAAACAAAATATTTTTTGATCAATTATTATTCGCATGCTGATTTTACGTTATTAGTATATGCGACAGATGTCGAATCTACACTTCAGGCTTTGGAAAATTTTTTGATGCTATCTGAAACATGGATTTTATTACCTTTTGGGTATAGGTGGAATATTTATTTCCGCATTTAGTATTTTCCTTATTATGAGATCCAATCTATTATCACGCATTTATGAGGTGAGTGTATATCGTGGAATTGGTATTTCACGCAAAGAAATAAGACGTATTTTCCTAGTTGAAATATTATTAACTACAACATTAAGTAGCGTCATAGGATTTCTACTAATGGTTATCCTTTTGAATCAAGCTCAATCCACTCTTGAATTAATCTCCTTAACCCGTTTTTCTGGGTTAACAATTATAATTACAATTATTGGAATGTACTTGATAAACATAACTTTTGGTTTAATTCCTGTCAATAGTCTTTTGCGTAAGACTCCTTCAGCAATTATGACACAAAGTGATTTATAAATATTGCATTCAATCTAAAAAACACCTTATATATTCATATATATGGCGTTTTTTTGTTTTAATATCTGCATTAATATATATATAATAATCAAATTAATTACAGTTAAATAACTTATCTTTACCTATAAAGTATGATACAATGTTAGCACAGGAGATGTTCCTATGAGAAAATTTACTGCACTATTATTTTTGACTTTGTCATTCTACCTATTTGTCAATACAACAAGAGTTTATGCGTA
>CAZSVN010000109.1:0-4698 GCA_964610285.1 uncultured Candidatus Izemoplasmatales bacterium | reverse complement strand
ATTTTGAATATTATTCCGAATATCCATTTGTTTCCACGAAAATGGCAGAAGGATTCATAAAAGGTGCTAAAGCAGAGAATATTGGAGTTTGTATCAAACATTACGCGTTGAATTCACAAGAAGACTATCGTATGACATCGAATTCGATTGCCGATGAACGCGCAAAGTACGAAATCTATTATAAAACATTTCAAGAATTGGTTAAATTAGATCCGGAAATGGTGATGTGTTCTTATAACAGAGTAGATGGAACCTATGCATCGGAAAACATTAACTTATTGAAAGATGTTCTAAGAGGAGAATTTGGATTTGAAAATGTTATCGTCTCTGACTGGTCTGCAGTAAATAACCGAACTAATGCATTGATTGCGACCTTAGATTTGGAGATGCCTGGTTATATTTGGGGTATTAATACCATGATTAGTGATGTAATCGATGATAAATTACCGATTAAGGTGCTAGATGAATCGGTAGTAAGAATCCTTAAATTGGTCGATAAGTTTAAAGATCAAGAATTGATAGATATTGATTTGGATCAACATCACCAAATCTCTGCGGAAATTGCGATGGAATCGATGGTATTACTGAAGAACGAAGATGATTTATTACCGATTTCTAAAGATGAGAGAATTCTATTAGTTGGAGATATGGCTAAGAATGTTCGTTTTCAAGGTGGAGGATCTTCTCATATCAATTCCTATAAAGTAGATTCTATATTTGATGTGTTATCGAAATACGAACATATTGATTATGTTCAAGGATACGCATCTAAGGGAAATGAAATTGATAAAAAATTACTAGATGAGCTTAAAAATTTAGCTCCTAACTATGCAAAAATAATATTGGTTTGTGGATTACCAAACGAATATGAATCAGAAGGTTATGACCGGACCAATTTATCCATTCCGCAAAATCAAGAGTTTATTATCAATCAATTATATAATATCAATGAAAACATAATTTTACTGTTAGAACTAGGATCTCCTATTGTTATGCCGTTTATTCATAATGTTAAGACAATACTAAACTGTTATTTAGGTGGAGAAGCCCTTGGATTGGCTGTAGAAGCAATTCTGTTTGGTGATGTAAACCCAAGTGGGCGTTTGGCGGAAACATTCCCTAAAAAGGATTCTGACGTTCCAACGTATTTCGGTACCGGAAACAATAATATATTCTATCAAGAAAGTATATTTGTAGGATATCGCTATTTCCAATCAACCAATAAACCGGTCTTATTTCCATTTGGATTTGGACTGTCCTATTCTCATTTTGAATATTCGAATATGACCGTAAATAAATCAGAACTTAAGAATGGCAAACAATCCATCCAACTATCTGTGGACATTACCAATAACGGTCCAGTGGATGGTAAAGAAGTTGTCCTATTATTTTTTGAAGCAAAGAAACCGAAAACTCCACGTCCTAAAAGAGAATTGATTGGCTTTGATAAAGTCTTTGTTAAGAATGGAGAAACACAAACAGTAACCTTTTCGGTCAATAAAGACAGTTTTAAATACTATCATCCAAAACGGAAAGAATTTGTTACGGATGATGGTGTGTATCAATTACAAATCTGTAAGAATGCTCAAGATATCCTAATGGAGGAACCTATCGTTGTCTCCTTAGGAAAAGAATATATATCCAGTGTTTGGAATCAGATTGAGTCTTATAAACCAATAAGTGGTTTGAATTTCTCAAAAGAAGATTTTGAGAAATTAATTAACCAACCAGTAAAAGACCAGTCGATTCGACATACAAGACCATTTAATTTAAGTAACAATGTGGAAGATATCGAACACACTTTTTTTGGTAAAATGATGAAGAATCTGCTAGAAAAAGAAGCGAGAAAGAACGCAGTTGGCCAAGACGAAGAATTCGTTATTATGATGAATGCTGGCATGAAACAGATTCCTTTAAGAGCACTGGTTGTATTATCCGGAGGACAAGTGAAGATGAATACGATGCTATTTGTTTTGGAACTGATCAACCGTCGTTATTGGAAAGCGTTGAAGCATTTATTTAGAAAGGATTAATCTATGAAAAAAGCATGGTATAAAGATGGCGTTGTGTATCAAGTGTACCCAAGAAGTTTTTATGATTCAAATCAAGACGGAATTGGCGATATTCAAGGTATAATAAAGAAAATCCCTTATTTAAAAGATTTAGGAGTAACTATTATTTGGTTATCTCCTGTATATACATCACCAATGGAAGACAATGGGTATGATATTTCAAATTACCGCGAGATTGCAAGTGAATTTGGAAATCTTAGTGATATTAAGCTATTGATTAAAGAACTTCATAAAGCAAAGATTAAACTGGTTATGGACTTGGTTGTAAACCACACATCAAGTGAACATGAGTGGTTTCAAAAATCCATAAAAAAAGAAGGAAAATACGCGGACTACTATCATTGGGAACAAAAAAAAGTGAATTGGACTTCCTTTTTTGGTGGCGACGCTTGGACCTATAATGAAGAACGTGGGGAATATTACCTTCATCTCTTCGCTAAAGGACAACCAGATTTAAATTGGGATAATGAAGATGTTCGTCAAGAAGTAAAGGATATTATTAAATATTGGCTTGATTTAGGAGTCGATGGATTCCGTTGTGACGTGATTAATATCATTGCTAAAAACAACAAACATCCTAGGGGTAAATGGTCTTTAATCTTACGAGGAAAAGAACATTACATGAGCCATCCAAATGTTCATAGATACCTTCATGAACTCTATAAAGATGTATTAAGCAACTATGATTGCTTCACAGTGGGAGAAACTGTGTTTGTAGACCCTGAGACAGCTGCGTTATTGACTGCACCTTCTAGGGAAGAATTGAGTATGGTATTTCAATTTGATCATATGGCTGCGGATAATCATTATGTTAAATGGTTTATGAAGAAATTCAAACCGATGAATTTAAAGAAACCATTGGCAAAGTGGCAAAATCAATTAAATGGAAAGGGCTGGAACACGCTTTATTTGGAGAATCACGATCAATCAAGAAGCATCGATCGTTTTGGATCACTAGAGCATCGCTATGAATCCGCAACAATGCTCGCTACCATGTTGTATTTTCAACAAGGTACCCCATTTATTTATCAGGGTCAAGAAATTGGAATGACCAATGTGAGTTTCGATAATTTAAAAGATTACAAAGATATCGAAACACATAACATTTATAAAATGGGACGCAAATTATTGATGAGTCATAAACGTATGATGAAGAAAATTAAAATGATGTCTAGAGACAATGCAAGAACGCCTATGCAGTGGAGCAATGAAAAGAATGCAGGATTCTCAACTGCTAAAACATGGATTAAGGTGAATCCAAATTATAAAGAGATTAATGTGGAAGAATCTATAAATAATCCAGATTCTATCTATCAATACTATAAACAGATTATTGAACTTCGTAAGAAACATGATATTATAGTATATGGAAACTATACCGATATCGAGTTTAAGAATAAGAAACTGTATTCTTACCGTAGATATAAAAATAAGGAAGAGCTTATTGTATTGTGTAATTTTACAGATAGTGATTACTTGATGAAACAAAATGAATATTTAAAATATGATCTAATATTATCCAATTATAAGGAAAATGATGATTTATTGTTAAAACCTTATGAAGCAAGAGTATACATGAAAAGAGTAAAATAGTTATTCTGCTCTATACCATAGATATTTAGTAAGAGGTGATTTTATGAAACGAAAAGCATTTAAAGAAATTAAGAATTGGATGGAGAAAAATGCACGTCCTTTGGAAGTTGCACGTTTTCATTATTTGTTTGAAAACGGATCAAAGGAAGACTACTATACGGAACTACAAAAATATCAAAATAAAGATGGCGGATTTGGATACGGATTAGAACCGGATTCCATGAATCCTTTCTCGTCACCAATTCAAACATGGGCAGCTTTTGAATTGATTCAAGAACTGGACTTACCTAGAAATGATTCGATGATTAAAGGAGCAATTAACTATCTTACTCAAACTCCTTATTTTGAGAATGGGTTTTGGTTCGCAACCATTCCCACTAATGAAAACTACCCACATGCACCTTGGTGGGATTTTTCAGAAGAGGGTAAAATTTGGGGATATAATCCAACCGCAGCAATTGCTGGATTTATTTTCAGCAATTCATTGAAGGAAGCAAATCGTTTGTTTGCCAGAACGATTGTTCAACAAGCAATTACGGATTTTCTAAAGGGCGAATTCAAAGACATGCATGAAATACGTAGTTTCATTGAATTATATGAATACACGAAAGAGGACGCTCCGTTTGAAGGATTTAAAGAGTTTAAAGAAAAACTAGAAAAAACAATGTTGGAAAATATTGAACGAAAAGAATCTCTTTGGTTTACTACCTATTGTGTGCGACCATCTCAATTTGTGTATAAAAAGAATATGGTAGGTTATTCTTTGTTACATGACTTCATTCATAGAGAAGTGGAAATCATAGAAGATTACAGAAAGAAAGATGATGTTTGGCCCGTAACTTGGGACTGGTCGGAGTCTTATCCAGAAGATTTTGAGCAAGCAAAACAAGCTTGGAAAGGTGTAATGGCAATCAGTAACATGAAGTTATTACATCAAATAACATAAAAAAATAAACATATAAAAAAACAGCTTATTGGAATTGAAGTGAACCCTTAAAAGTAGACAGTTTAAAAAAATCCGTCTACTTTTTTT
>CAZSVN010000108.1:0-4717 GCA_964610285.1 uncultured Candidatus Izemoplasmatales bacterium | reverse complement strand
ATTCCTAGTTGTTGAGTGTGATCAATCATTTTATCGGCTAATTCTCCGCCAGATACATAGTTGATTCCAGGGTAATTTTCTACTTCATAAGTATTTGCTATTTCTCCACCAGGTAGCCATTTTTCTAAAAATAAGAAGTCTAACATTGCTCGTTTCGCATAAATAGAAGCGGTCAGTCCAGCTGGCCCCGCTCCAATAATGATTAAGTCATAAACTTTATCCATATTATCACTTCCTTTTCTTAAATAATTATAACATATATTTTTTATTTGCAAATTAAAAAGCCCTAATTTTATCATTAGGGCTTCTAAATTTTTATTCTTCTGTTTTCTTTCCAACTAATTCAGGTTCTTCCAAAACTGGTTCATCCAAATCAACTTCTTCTACCTCTTCAGGAATGAACGTGATTTCTTGAATGCTGATAATGATTTTATCAGGGCTATCTAATAATTCAATACCTTTTGGTAATTTTAAGTCTTTCGCATAAATAGTATCACCAATTTTCATACTGGATACATCTACATCGAAATGCGATATTCCGCTACCTACTATATATTCTAGTTCCACGGTATCTGCAAGATTGTGAACTTCAAAGCGTTTTTCTTCAATATTTTCTTTTCCGATAATATGAATATTAACAGCTGCTTTCATGGTATCTCCAGCGGCTACTTTTAACAATTTAAAGTTTAAAAAGTGATCACTTTTTATGATATCTTTTTGTACTTCTTTAATATACACTTGGTGAGATTTCGTTCCAAGTTTAATTTTAAATGTTTTGGTATGACCATATTCTCTCAAACAGTTATGCAATTCTTGTTCATCCGCTTGAATGGAAACTGGATCAATCGTTTTACCAAACAAAACTCCAGGAGTCATTTTGTTTTTTCTTACAATGCTTAATGATTCGGTTCTTTTTTCTATCTTCATTTTACAATCCTTTCTAATTTTGATTATATATACTATAATTATACCATATTTTTGGTCCTTATTCTAATTAACTGTAAAAATGTTTAGTTTCATAATATATAGATTTAGACTATTTTTTATCCAATAACAAAAAATCTAGTTTTGTGAAGGTTTTGTGAATTGTGAAATAATACCAATAAAAGGTTTTAGTCACCCGTATATTTAGCGTAACAGAAAGCGAGGAACAAATTATGAAAAACAAAATTTTAAAAGGTTTAGTTGTTGCAAGTGTTGCAATAGCTGCAGTATTTACAATTACATTAACAAGCGTTAATGCGCAAAGCATATACGATGAATATTCCCTTGAAACTACAACAGAAGATTTAGTATCGGGTTATACATTGGAAGAAATGCTTAATTATGCAATATTAGATGAGTTTATGGCTCAAGCAGAGTATGAAGCAATTATAGAAACATTTGGCGATGTAAAGCCATTCACAAACATAGTCTTAGCAGAACAAACTCATATCAATTTATTATTACCATTGTTCGAAACTTACGGATTAATAGTACCTGAAAACAATGCAGTGGAATCCGTAGTGATTCCAGATTCTATCACAAGTGCATTAGCAACTGGTGTTGAAGCAGAAGAAAAAAATATCGCAATGTATGAAACATTCTTAGCACAAGATAACTTACCAGATGACGTAAGAGCAGCATTCGAATATTTAACAACTGCATCAGAACATCATTTAGCAGCATTCTCAGCAGATCGCTACAGTTATGTAGGTTCTGATATGATGAATCAATTCAAAAAAGCATTCCAAAATAAATACCAAGGATCAAATGGTCAAGGTACAAATGATGGTCAAGGAAACGCTTATAAAGGTTCTAGAGGCTCTCAAGGTTCTCAAGGTTCTCAAGGAACTTTAGGAAATGAAGGAATATGCCCTAACGCATAATAGTTTTAAAAAGAAATTCAACGTATTCTGTATGTTGGATTTTTTTATTATATAGTATATATATGAAAAAGACCAACTCACTTGAGTTGATCTTTTATTTATATAAAAGAGATAGGGGGAACTGGTCTCTAAATACACTTATATATTAACGTCTAGGTGGTCCTAATATTGTACTCGTCATGTTGAAGGTACTTATTAAATTGGTAAGTGAAACGGTTTCTAATAGTGTTGCATCTTCTACGATCGGATCAAGGTAGTATCCATTTTGTAATGTTCCTGTTACAGTACCTCCTAAATAGATGGAATAATCATCGCCTGAAACGAATTCACTTGAAGTAATGGTGATTGCTTGGTATTGCTTACTCGGTGTAAAAGCAAATAACCAATTGCCATCTTCATCTTGAACGGAAACAGTTGTCCCAGCAGACCTTGTTAATTCTGTATTGTATACAAGACTGATTTGTGTGGACCCTGTAGAAGGTGTTTTCGTTTCGTTACCATATCCAGATACGGCAATCACGGTTCCTCCTGTAAGAATCCATTCTAAATCATAATCTACTGCACTTTGACTTCCTACAGTTGGACCGTTAATAATTAGAATTCCTCCACTTAAGTATATGGTACCGTTGGAATCAACGGAATCATCACCGGAATCAATTAGGATTACACCTGCGGTAATTTCAATCACTGCGGTCGATAGTGTTGGATCAGGCACTTGATTTGGAGGTAATGCATCTTCTATTGCAATGTCTGGATCCGATCCATTGATTCCATCATCGGATGATTTAATGTTTATATAACCTCCGCTAATGAGAATGTTTTTACTTTCAATACCTTCATAACTGGTTTGAATATCAATCGTTCCATTATTGATCCATAGTGATTGATCCGCCTTAATGCCATCATCTCCAGAATTAATCACCAGTTCTCCTCCAGAAATTTCAATGTACACGTTGGCATTCAAGCCATCATCTTGGGCATCAATTTCGATATATCCACCATTCACATAAATATTGGTATCCGTTTTTATGCCTTTTGAGTCTGCTAAAATCTCAAATGTTCCATCCTCGATAATAATATCTGATGTTGCATCGATTCCGTCGCTTCCACTCGTGATGGTATACACACCTGAAGCGATATACATATATCCTTTATCGGTAACTTCTGTAGGGTCATCGGATTCATAAGTAGTGCGAATTCCATCGCCATCACAAGCGATTGTTATATTCACATCTTCCATTGATACCGAATCTTTTCCGATAATTCCATCATCTACTGAAGTGATGTCTAGTGTTGTCTGAACAATTACTAAATCATCTTTTGTCATGATAGCGTTGTTGTAGTTTGCTTCAATTGAAATGCTTCCTGTACCATTTATAACTAAGTCACAGTCACTGAAGATTGCACTATTGTAATCTTGATACAAATCAGAATACACGGCGGAATCAGACAAATAATTGTCCGTTCCAGCTGGTGCTGAGATGGTAATGTCATCTCCAGATAGAACCAAAATTGCAGAATCAATGTCCGTTTCGATAGACACATTATTTAGTACTAATTGAACATCTTCGTCGCCGACATCAATAATCACGGTTTCTGCAATTTGGCCTGTTAAAACATAAATTCCAGGTTCTGTAATGAGATAGCTATCACTGTCACCATCTAACACCACATATTCTTCTAAACTATAATCCTCATATATCCATTTTTCAAATGTAATATCCTCTGTCACCACACTAGGGTAATCGCTATTTTCTGTGGTTATAGTTTGGGTAGTTGTCGCTGTTATAGAGGAAGTACTAGCGGAAGTTGTTACTTCTGCAGACTCACAAGCGGTTAAAAACAAAATCATAAATACCATGCATATTCCTATTATTTTTTTCATTATTTTCTCCTATTCCGCAACCAATGATAAAGATATATCTAGGTTGCTATTGCGTATTCTAAGATCGTTTATCAGATCTTGTGTACTCGTTGTTTGGTTCAATTCAATATCGTAATACAATTGATACAGACTCCCAAGTGAAGCAGTTTTTACTTTTTTTAATTCATATCGGATTAGATATTTATCAAATGTATCTTTGAACTCTTCTTCGTAGTTTAAATCTTCTGGTATGGTAATTTTCAGTTGCTTTTTTTGAGTTTTTTTATTTCCATGTTTTGTTTTTGACAGTAAAATCATTGCAATACAAAGAATAATTGTAAAGAGAATTGCAAATAGATATTCACCGATACCTGCAGCAAGTCCTGCGCCCATTGAAAACAATACATATGTGATATCTTTTGGATCTCCAGGTTCGCTTCGAAAGCGAATGATAGAGAATGCACCAGCTAAACTAAATGCTCTTGCAACATTGCTGCCGATTAAAAGGATTATACTAGCGATAACAACTGGTAATAAAATCATTGTAAAAGTAAAATTTTTAGAATAATTTCCTTTAGTACTTGTTTTCATATATGTTATACTTATAATGTATCCTGTAAGAAATGATACAAAAATCATAAATAATGATTCGGTTAATGAGATAGTTGTCTCAACGGTCTCAAATAGGGATTCCAACATTGCAATTCATCTCCTTTTATTAGATTTAAGTAATTATAGAACTCTGTTCCATACTTAGAGAAACTTGTAGAATACAATTTTAATTCATTTAAGGAATCGGTTAACCATTTTGGATAATTTTGATTTGTTTTAATTTCCATAACGTAATATTTACTATCTAATAACGTAGTACCATAAGTACCATTCACCAAATCTAGGTCAACGCGTCTTGAGCAGATATTGTTATCCAATGTAATTCGTAAATCACAATTTTGAATGCAACGATATGCCTCTCGATCATAGGAAA
>CAZSVN010000107.1:4347-4726 GCA_964610285.1 uncultured Candidatus Izemoplasmatales bacterium | reverse complement strand
TTTGTATTTTAACAAACTTTCTTCAAAATGTAAAGGACTTTCATGATATTTATCGATTATCAAAATACCTGTATAAGAATTAATTTCCATAAAGCTAAGAGCCAATGTATCTCCAGCTTGTTCGATGATTTCTTCAAATGTGTGAAAGTGATAATGATATTTTAAAACCAAAGGGTTATTGGCTATATATTGATTTTTAATTACGGGATTCAAAAACATCAAATCTCCGATAAAAATCTTTCCAAATGGTGTTAAATAATTCGCTAGCTGATGAACAAGACTAATCAATGTATCCAAATCAAAATGCATACATAAATAATTCATTACTATATAATCATAGGATTTTCCTTCTAGTTCTTCTGGTAAACCTTTCATAATA
>CAZSVN010000107.1:0-4260 GCA_964610285.1 uncultured Candidatus Izemoplasmatales bacterium | reverse complement strand
ACTTCAAGCATTTTTTTGGATGCATCTATTCCCGTTAAGAGTATACTATCTGGTGAAAATCGTTCATATAGGTATGCGGTACCAATACCGATATCTAAAACATTAGCTTGAGACAAGTGTTTGTTATCAAAGATTTCGCTCACAATCACATCTTGTAAGTCTCGACATCCTCCATAAGGAAAACTATCATTTGATATATCTTCTTCCATTAATTGATCATAATCCAGTGCAATCAAATCATAATATTTAAACATGGGAATACCTCGAAAGATTGTCTTCGATTATACTCCAAACTTTATCTTGGTTTTCATTCGTTTCGGATGAAAATGTAATGATTTGGTCCGCTTCTCTCATATTCAATAGTTTTTTGATTTTTAGAGCCATATTGAATTTTTGATTATTCGACAACTTATCTGCTTTTGTTAACACAATAAGGATTTCTGTGTTCATCGCTTTAAAATATTCATACATCAAGAAATCATCTTCATTTGGAGTTCTTCGGATATCCAATAATAAGACGGTAAGATGTATGGCTTTGGTTTCTAAATATTCTTCAATCATCCTTTGAAAATCTTCTATCATGGTCTTACTTACATTTGCATATCCATATCCAGGAATATCTACAAAATAAAAACTAGAATTGATTAAAAAGAAATTGACTAATCTGGTTTTTCCAGGTGTTTGAGAGACTCTAGCGATTTTTTTCCGGTTTAACATCGCATTGATAAACGATGATTTTCCAACATTGGAACGTCCTGAAAATACAATCTGAGGAAGATTGTCTTTTGGAAATCCTGATTTGTCTACGGCTGACCCTGTAAATTCAATGGTTCTTAGAATCATCTTACCACCTGCTTATGTCTATTATATCACTAGTATAAAAATTATTTAACTGTTTTTAAATATCTCACTGTAAAGATGTTTTCAGGAACAAACAACTGTTTCATAGGTTCTAAGTCTACGAGTTCAAATTGTAATATTTTATCCAAATAATGTTCCATATCAATGTGTTCCATTAAACAAGTGCTGACAAAATCGTGAGCTCTAGATAGAGAATCAAATAGGGTTATAAAATTACCTAAAATGGATTTTCTATCTAGTAAAAAAAGATCATTATCCAATGGTTTGTCATGAATATCGCTTATCATCTTCATGATTAATTTGTAATATTGCTCTGCTTTATCCGTTTGCATATACACATTGATGAATCCATAATCTTTTTCAATGATAGAATTCGTTGAAAAAGATGCATTCATTAGATTTGATTTCTTTAACGTATCAAAATTTGCAGAAGCCAGACCAAAAGCATTATTGATAATCGCTCCTAACGATATATGAATAAATTCTCGATCGTATTGTTCGAAAATAATTTGTGGGATTTTTACTCCAATTGAAATCATATTGGTGTGGTAATTTGTTAGATGTTTTTTGTGATGATGAATCTTTCGAGGTTCATCCTTAAAAATACGTTTAATAAACGAATATTCGCCCCAAGAATGATTCATATAAGTTATGGTTTCTAGTAATTCTATGATATGAAAAGGATCCACATCCCCTGTAATGATTAATTTCGAATTCATCGGATGGTAGAAGGTATGAAAGACATCTTTAAGAATATCATTATTAATTGCTTTTATATCTTTTATTCTTCCTCCAACATCCTCATATATGCTTTCATCAGAATACATCATTTTTTTTAATTTGCTATGAATTTGATGATGATAACTATCATTGGACATATTGAGTTCGTGCACAATGATTTCCCGTTCTTTTGCTACGGATTCCACAGAAAAATCTGGTGTTACAAAATTATTCAAAAAGAAAGCTAATAGATAATCTAAATGATGAATACACTCAAATTTATAGCTGGTAATGCTTTTGGAAGTATAGGCATTGATTTCCGCACCATATTGAGAAAACACTTCAGCGAGGTTATTACCACTATTAGAGAACAACATATGCTCTAAGAAATGGGCTACACCTGCAGGAATGCTTTTTTCCAAACCATTGATTTGATAACGGGTATCAATTCCACCACAATTCACATCCAGACTAACATGAATCTTTTTATATCCTTTTTTAGGTAGAATCGATAATTGTAATCCATTCTTCAATGTTTCAAGGTAAATAGTTTCATCATGTAACGCTTGTATTTTTTGCACGTTATTCACCTTCCTTTGTATAGATAAAGACCGTATCCAAAACCAATGTTGTGGCTACTCGAATAACATCTTCTCTTGTTACGCCTTGGTATAATTCAATGCGCTTTTGCACATCGTACCCAGAATTGGTTAAATGGAAGGACTTGATATGTTGTAACAAACAGACAGATTGGGAATCCGAAATACCTGTTAAGGAATTCACAGAATTGTCTTTTGCTTGCTCAAATAAAGCATCCGAGAAATTTCCTTGTATAATTTCTTCCAAGATTTGTTTGATTTTTTCAACAACCAAATTTTCGTGTTTTTTGCTCGTACTTACCGAAACGATAACCATATTTTCATCGGAAATATAACTGGAATCAACATAATAAGCTAATTGATTTTTTTCACGAATATCCATAAACAATCTAGATTGGTCAAACCCACCAAAAATATTGTTAAAAATAGACATCGCTGGATGACTATCCGAAAAATATTCTACATTGGTAAGATATCCTATAAATATTCTAGATTGACTAACATCGGCATACTCACGAATAATTTTCGGCTTTTTATTAGGATCGTATGGGTATTGCTTACTAGATTTTACTACTGGTATACTAACTATGTTTGGATGTAAATTTTCTTGAATAATCTGATCAAATACTTCGTCTTGAAAATCTCCAGTAACAAATAAAGATACTTCTGAATTGGTTAACAATTCGGAATAACTATTCGTAAAGGAATCAATGGATACATCATCCAACGCTTCATATTCCGGAAAATTAAACTGTAAGTCTGGTTTATCTTCATAAAATACTTTAGAAAACAAATAGTACGAGTACATATCATTTAATGATTTCAGTATTGCATGCAACTCTTTGGCTTCTGTTAGATTTTCTTGTAATACTTTTTTGGTGAACTTACCATTCCTAAGGATAGGGTTGGTAATCATTTCATTCAAAAAGATAAACGCTTTTTTAGAGAGTTCTGTTTCTTCCTTTATATAGGATTCATTCGGGTAACTAATCACAAAATGATTCACGATATTGTTGCCAATATTCGTTGCACTTCCAAACGCATCAAGGCCATATAAAGATGCTTGATAACGATATTTTAAGACATTGCTCGGATATTGTTTCATATTATCTACCAAAGCATTGCTTAAAAAGTAAAATTCATTGATATGTTTAGGGCCCTCTGGATGGGTAAAAACCATCGACCAAGTTACGGTCTTGAATTTTTTAGATTGTATGTAATATACCTGTATTCCATTAATTGTCTTTTTTGTAATGTTTTCCATGTTACCTCACATTAAAAAAGGGAATATTTCCCTTTCTATTCCGCTAACTCTAAAGCTATTTTCATCATATTTGTAAAAGCAGATTGTCGTTCTTCCGCTGTTGTTACTTGGTGTGTTACTAGAGAATCTGACACTGTTAACAAGCAAGCTGCTTGTTTCTTTAAGATCTTTGCGTTGTGAAACAAAGCAAATGATTCCATCTCTACGCCAAGACATTGATGTTCCTCGTATAGCGCTTTAAAATCTGGATGCTCACTGTAAAATACGTCAGATGAATGAATTCGTCCAACATGTACATGAATTCCTAATCTGTCCGCTACTGCTTGTAATTCCTTATTCAACTCTTTTGAAGATGATAATACTTTAGCAGGATTCCCGCTTTGAACCAAAGCATAGGATGATTCTGAATATGCTTCTTCTACCAAAACGGTATCATATAGTTTAAGTTCAGGTGAATATGCTCCACAGGAACCAATACGGATAATTTTTTCTACGCCGAACACTGTATAGAGTTCGTAGGAATAAATACCAATAGAAGGCATTCCCATACCACTACCCATAACAGAGATTTTTCGACCATTATAATACCCTGTGTACCCAAACATATTGCGAACTTCATTAAATTGGATCACATCAGTTAAGAAGGTATCAGCAATATATTTCGCTCTTAGTGGGTCTCCTGGCATTAAAACAATTTTTGCAATACTATTTTCTGGTGCATTTATATGTGGTGTGTTCATTTATTTGCTCCTTTGCTTTTCTCTATTAAATTAATCAATTCTATATCATCAACAACCGAAAATTCATATTCGGTAT
>CAZSVN010000106.1:0-4744 GCA_964610285.1 uncultured Candidatus Izemoplasmatales bacterium | reverse complement strand
TTATTGCTGCCAATGCAGATCTTCTGGATAAGAATAAGGAAATGACACCAGAAATGGAACGTCGTGCAGCTTTTTTTATGGTTTTTACCCTCTTAAAAAAGAAAATGACTATTGCTAGCCATTTTGTTTTTTTGTGTGTTCAAGTTGTTTTTTTAATTCCTCTTTCAATGGTAAGTTTTGAACTTTCATATCATACATCAGTTTGTCAGCCCTCATGATTACTTTTTCAAGAGTGTCTTCTGCTTTATGATTGGATGCTACTCCATAAGAAAACAAAATATTATGTTTCTTGTTTTTTTCACAGCAATTCTTGATATTTGTAATCACATCATCTTGTGTTTGATTTTTTGCAATGATTAAAAATTCATCTCCGCCCATTCGAATTGGAATATAAGAATGCATTTTCGCTAAATATTTAAAGATATCCGAGAAATCTTTGATCAATTGATCTCCAGCTTCATGGCCTAAATAATCATTAAATAACTTTAATCCATCTAAATCAAATATAGCAAGGGCGTATGAGTCATTATTATTGTCAATTTGGATTTTTAATTCTTCAAAATGATTTCGGTTAAATAACTCAGTCATCAAATCATGAGATTTTACATAACTAATATCATTGATATATTTTCTACTAGGCGTTTCATCATAGAACATATAAAATTTTCCCGAATACTTAAAAAATGGTAACCGAATTGGTTTTATTTGCATATGTAAGTACCGATAATTTTTGTCAAAGTCATCTCCTATTTGTGTATGAGATTCATAAATGATCGCTTTATCCTGTAGAGATTCAATTAATTGATTAAAACTAAGTTTTTCCGATAAATCGATATCAAATGATTTCAAGAACTCATCAGAAGCATCTACTACTTCCTCTCGTTGATTCACAACTAAATACATTTCTCTTAAATTATCTAAGATAAAGTTATTACGATTGAACTCAAGGATTAACCGCAGATCTCGAATGTAAAAGATGTAATACAAAAATGTTATAATTATTACAAATGCGATGTAAGTTGGATCCAATGTGAATGTGTAGAATAGAATGTGAATGAGGTTTAGTAATATCCCACCAACTAAGCCTACAACCATGATCGTAAATGGTACCACATCTTGGTCTAACTTAATGTTACTATATAATTTGTTAATGATTAAAACCATAACATATATCAATAATACATAACAAACAATTGTATGAACGAAGAAAAACCCTCCATTACTAGCTGTTGCATAATCTGAAAATACTAGAGTAGAACTCGGTAAGATTTGAATCATTAACTGATGAGTTGCATTCGTAAAGGATATAACAGTATCTACAATAAAAAATACAATCAACAATAATTTGGACATCAAGTATACTTTTTTATCCAAATATACCATTATCGCAATAAACAAAATACTAGTCAGTGCAAATATAATCGGATAGATAGCTACAGACAAGTAATACAAAACAGTTGTTTCAATTACAACAAACCGCAAAAAAGTAACAATGGTCCAAATAAATAAAACAATACTCAAATATTTAAAATATCGATATTTCTTATTTACGTTAAACATCGCTAATTTTGTGAGTGGAATAAAAGAGATTAATGCCACAAGTATAAAAACAATCCATATAAATATGTTCATATTACAATCTCATTTCTTTTGTATTTTTGCACTTTATTATATCATAAATGCTTTATGAATTGCATAAAAATTTGTTATTGAATAAATAACAATCTATTCTATTGGTTCCGTAGTATCTTTTGGATTCTTAATTAAAAGTTCTTTTGCTGCTGAGAGTTTGTTCTCTAGTTTCTTTATTATCTTAACAGCTACGAAAATGGATAAAGCGATTACTAAGAAATTTACAATAGTTTCTAAGAAACTTCCATATCGTAATAATACTGCATTTTCACTTAAAATCGTGAGTCCAGTAGTTGCATCATAAGTAGCAGTTCCTCTTAAAACCCAGTATAGTTTAGATATATCAGTGTTTACAATTAAGCCTAGTAAAGGCATGATGATATCATTTACTAAACTCTTTACTATAGCATTAAATGCGGTTCCTATTACAAGACCAACTGCTAGGTCAAGCGCATTACCTTTGCTTAAGAATTCTTTGAACTCGTTTAAAAATTTTTTCATAATGTTCTCCTTATTTTTTATATACTAGTTTGTTATTGATATAGGTTTCTAATACTTGAATATTCGGTAAATCTTCTGTTTTCATAGAATAAATATCCTGATCAATAACAATATAATCATTGTCTAAATCATAATTATCATATAGAAAATTATAGTTATGATAAATATAGCAATTTAGCGCGGATTCAATGTCAAATCCTTCTTTAGGTAAGAATGGTTCTAATTCGGGAAATTTCAAACTTTTTCTAGTTATTGCTGTGTAGATATTCAAAAATGGATTGACTGGTTCAATTGGAGAATCTGTACTAAATCCAACTTCAATACCTTTATCGTACATGGATTTAAACAAATAGGATTCTTTTGCTCTGGTTCCAATTCTTGAAGCGATAATTGGCATATCAGAATTTAAAAATATCGGTTGTACAATTGCCCCTATCTGATGTTCACACATAAGATCAATTTGTCTTGTTGTAGCGAGTTGAGCATGTATAATTGCGTGTTTATGATGAACACGTTCTGTTAATCGTTTCGATTCAATAATAGCATTAATTGCCTGGTCTATTGCACCATCTCCAATAGCGTGAATCACTACATCCATGTTGTTGGAATCTGCTAAATATACCAAATGAAATAATTCATCATCCGTAAAGGTCTGGATTCCTTTGTTATTAGGCTCGTTCTCATATGGTTGATTTAAATAGGCAGTTTTCCCACCAAGACTACCATCCGCAAGAATTTTTAATGGGCCCATTTTTAATTTACCAAAATCTTTATTGACATAACCTTTATCGATAAATTCAACAAATTTATCATAACGCAAATTTACCTGTTCAGTAATTTGAACATGCATCTTATCTTCTTTATATAATTCAAGAAGGGTTTCTATGATCAATTCATAGTCTACTGCCAATGTTGAAAAATCATCGCTAGCAACAGATGTTATTCCATAGGATAGTAACATTTCATCTGCTTTCATAAAATATTTTCGCAAATCTTTTTTGGAAGGTTTAGGCATATTATTATAAATCAAATGCAATGCTTTTTCAGTAAAAATTCCTGTTTCAAATGAAAAATTTCCTCCTGGAACTTGAACAGAATTCTTGTCAATACCGGCTAATTCCAACATCTTATCGTTTACCACAATCACATGGCCACAAACTCGAACCAATACAATTGGGTAATCACTGCATGCTGCGTTTAAATCCTGTTTTGTAGGCATTCTTTTTTCGTGAAGTTCTTCTTGATTCCAGCCCCTACCAATTATAATTGATTGTTTGTGTGATTTAGAAATAATATCTTGAATTTCTTGTATGGAAGTAGCTTTCGTTAAATCCAAATTATATGTCACATATCCAAGCCCCAATACATGCATATGACTATCTATAAATCCTGGTAATTTCATACAATCACCTCTTTTTTATTATTATATCAAAAAACACCAGTATTTCACTAGTGTTTTGTTTTTTATTTATGGTCTTACGTAATATTCATCCATAAAATCTAAGATTTCCAATATTATTTGCTCTTCTGCTGCGGCTGATACGTTGATAAGGCCATGTTCTCCGCCTAAAACTTCATCAAGTATATAATCGATTTCATATTCAATCAGCTTTTCCTCCAATATTCTAGATTGGTTAATATCAACTTCTTCATCGATAACTCCGTGAATAATTAAGGTTGGAACCGTATCATTGGAAACATAAGAGATTGGATCATGAACAGACATGGTTATATAATCTGCTTCACTCAAATCATAGACATCATACAGTGCTCCAAACATGATATCCAGCTGCGTTTGGGTTTCAATCAATTCCTCTGTGTTCATTGTTTGAATATCTTGCATAGTACTTATTTGAGTAGGGCCATACAAGTCAATTACATAATTTACTTCTGCTGAGAAACTTCTTAAGTCATAGTCACCATAATAGTTTCCACTAGGGCTGTATGCCGATGTTAGCGCAATATATGCACCAGAACTATTTCCCAAAAGACTAAAATTTGTTTCATCAAAATTATAGGTATCTGAAACGGAATGAACATAACGAATGGCATCTTTTACATCTACAATACAAGTAGGAAAATGTCTATTATCATTCAGCAACCGATAGTTTACTGCTACGATTGCATATCCTGCATCTAAGATTTCTGGAACTAAATCTTCACGAATGTCTTTTGTCAAATCCGATTTATCTCCACCAGTGAAATTACCACCATGAATATAGATCATAACAGGAATAGTTTCATAAACATCTTTCGTAGGCATCAGAATATCGATTGTTAAAGATTCGTCCTCAATTGTTTTATATATCACATTCTCATATGTAACCAATGATCGATACAATATTTCATTACGATCAAGATTTTTAGGTAACATTACAATAAATAATACAATTCCAGTAATCGATATTAAAATGATTGCTGCTATAATTTTTTTCATCTTCATCACCTTCTTCATTCGCGATATTATACTATATTATAACATAGGATTTTAATTCTGTAATTCCTATATTTAAAGTTTAGAAAAAAAGCGTTGTCAGAAAACAACGCTTTGTTTTATCGAATCGATAGTCCCAACATCTCGTCAGATTATTGGTTCGTATACAGTTGTGTA
>CAZSVN010000105.1:0-4785 GCA_964610285.1 uncultured Candidatus Izemoplasmatales bacterium | reverse complement strand
TGGGTGAAACGGGTAAACCCCTCAAGCTAGAAACCCAAATTATGGTAGGGGCATGGTTATTAGAGAAATGAATCGAATAACTGACGGTTATACCGTAGATAAATGATTACCAGCTTTTTTTAAAGCTACAGAACATGGCTTACAGATAACTTAGTTTTAAAAAAGCATATGATAAGTATGCTTTTTTTAAAAGAAATGAAAGAGGATGTTTATGAGCAAAAAACAGAGTGTAATACGGAATTTTTCCATTATTGCCCATATAGATCATGGTAAATCAACATTAGCAGATCGGATTTTAGAACTCACGCATTCTGTCTCCAAAAGAGATATGAAAGCGCAGATGCTAGACTCCATGGATTTAGAACGTGAACGCGGTATTACGATTAAACTCAATTCTGTGGAATTGAAATATCTCGCGAACGATAATGTTGAATATATATTTCATCTGATTGATACTCCAGGGCATGTCGATTTTACCTATGAAGTATCGAGATCCCTTGCTGCCTGTGAAGGAGCTATTTTGGTCGTAGATGCAACCCAAGGGATTGAAGCACAGACATTAGCAAATGTGTATCTTGCATTGGATAATAATTTGGAAATCATTCCAGTAATCAATAAAATCGATTTGGATAGTGCAGATGTTGAAATGGTGAAGCGCGACCTGGAAAAAGCGATTGGTATTTCTCCGGAAGAATGTATTTTAGCGTCAGCTAAAACCGGATTTGGAGTAGAGAATATACTAGAAGCGATTGTAAAAAGAATTCCAGCACCATCTGGAGATTCAGAAAAACCATTGCAAGCTTTAATATTTGATTCCTTCTATGATAATTACCGTGGAGTAATCCCTCTAATTCGAGTGGTAAATGGGGAAATTAGAAAAGGTGATAAAATCCGTATGATGGCTACTGAAGTAATCTACGAAGTTATCGATCTTGGTGTGTATTTACCAAAAGAAGAATCTAGGGATTTATTAACTACTGGTGATGTTGGATGGGTTTCCGCAACGATTCGAAACATTGAAAATGTCCATGTTGGAGATACCATAACCAATGCGACAAATCCAGCGAAAATAGCGTTACCAGGATATAGAAGATTAACACCTATGGTTTATTCTGGAGTCTATCCAGTGGATGCGGATGATTATTCGGATTTAAAAGAATCCATCGAAAAAATGAAGTTAAGCGATGCCTCATTGATCTACGAACCAGAAACATCAAGTGCACTTGGATTTGGATTCCGTGTTGGATTTCTTGGAATGCTTCATATGGAAATATTTCAAGAACGATTAGAACGGGAATTCGATCAAAACTTAATTACAACTGCGCCTTCTGTTAATTATTTGGTGTATATGCAGTCGGGTGAAGTATTGGAAATTGACAACCCTGCTAAAATGCCGAAAAATCAACAGATTAACCATATTGAAGAACCCTATGTCTTAGCCACCATTATCACTCCAAACGACTACGTAGGGAATGTAATGGAGCTCTGTCAGTATAAACGAGGTATCTTCAAGGATATGCAGTACATTTCTGATGTGCGAGTGGAAATTATGTATGAACTTCCGTTATCGGAAATTATTTTCGATTTCTTTAATCGCTTGAAATCCAATACCAAAGGGTATGCGTCTTTTGATTATACCGTGATCGGACATCGAGAATCAGCCTTAGTCAAAATAGATATCTTATTAAACAGTGAACCAGTCGATGCGTTAGCATTTTTAGTTCATCAAGACTTTGCACACAAACGCGGACTACGAATCTGCCAGAAGTTGAAAACACTGATTCCTAGACAATTATTCGAGATACCAGTACAAGCAGCTATCGGGTCTAAAATCATCGCAAGAACGAACATTAAAGCGATGAGAAAAGATGTTTTAGCAAAATGCTATGGTGGAGATATTACTCGAAAGAAGAAATTGCTAGAGAAACAGAAAAAAGGGAAGAAACGAATGAAGTCTGTGGGGTCTGTTGAAATACCTCAAGAAGCATTCATGTCCGTTTTGTCTTTAGAATCTGACGATTAAATTATAAAATAAAAAAAATAGCGTATTGATTACGCTATTTTTGTTTTAATACTTCCTTTATAAATAGTTCCACTAATGCTGCATCAAATTGAGTGCCAGCACATCTACGGAGTTCAATTACTGCATCTTTTACAGATAAGCTGTCCTTGTATTCTCGAAAAGACGTCATAGCGTCATAGGAATCCGCAATCGATATGATTTTTGCTTCTAAACAAATATCATCTCCTAATGTTCCATTGGGGTAACCCAAACCATCGATTCGTTCATGGTGTTGAAATACATAGTTTGCTAACACATCCATACCACCCATTGAATGTAATATTCGGTATCCCTTTTCAGAATGGGTTTTAATTAGATCGTATTCTTCTTTGGTTAATTTAGCTTTTTTATTCAAAATTTCATTTGAAATGGTAATTTTACCTATATCGTGAAGATTACCAGCAAGCCGGATATCCGTAACTTTTTGTTGAGATAATTTACAAGCTTCAGCTAAATTAGCAGCCAAATCCGAAACTCTACTGGAATGTTCTTCACTAACCTTATCTTTTTCGTATAAACTGTTGAGTAACGCATTGATCATTTTGTTTCTTACGCTAGAAGTGTCCGCAATTTTAAAGCGGTACATTTCATCTTCTGCGAATTTGATTTTTTTATTTAAATCTTCTTCCAAAGTTGATTTAACTGCATATCCGAATGAAACCGATAATTTGATCTTTCCTACTTCATCAGAATTGGTAACTTGAATCAAGTTTTCTAGAAGATGATTGCATTCGCTTTCTGCAGTGTTTTTCAGTAATATAACAAATTCATCTCCACCAACTCTAGCGACAAAACCTCGTTCTCTATCAATATTACTATCGAGCAAAGTAGCGACTTTTTGCAAGACTACATTGCCATCGTCATGTCCAAAGTTATCGTTGATAATTTTTAATCCATTGATGTCACAGATTATAATGGAAATTGGTAAATTATTTTTTTCGTCGATGGTTGCTAATTGATAACCATAATACCTTCGATTGTAAACACCAGTTAAATAATCATGAGTACTCGCATATAATAATTTATCTTGTTCCGATTTAAGGTTTGTTATATCATGAATCACCCCATTTACCCTGAATGGGTTTCCAAGTTCATCATATTGAAGAGAAGCAACTGAATTTAAGTAATGATACTCTCCCAATGCATTGATAATGGAGAATAAAACATTGTATGGTTTTCCATCATTAACCAAATCGGATAACGCTTGATCCAATAGTTTTCGATCTTCTGATAACACATTTTGCTGAATTGTCTCCAGTGTAATCAAATTATCTTTTTGTTTCTCTAAACCATAGATGCGAAAAGACTCGTAAGAAGCCCAAATGGTTTGCGAACTAAGTTCTAATTCCCAAGTTCCTATGTGACCGATTCTTTGAATCTCATTTAGTCTAGCTTGTTCTTCCACTAACTCATTGAGTAAATTCTGTTGAATATCTTGTTCTTTTACCATTGCAAAGAACATGTTGTTATATGGTTTCATAACATTCAGAACGATCGATCTATCCAAAAATATTAATAATGCACCATAACGGAATATAAGTCCGAAATAGAGAAGAGTAGAATTGCTTTCAGTTCTTCCTAAGAAGAAGAATTGGGAAACAATTAATAGCATTAATATAATCGATAAGGAATTATCATAGTTTGCTCTTTTTGTTTTTATATTAACAATAAAATGGATCAAAGAACCAACTAAAACAATAATTATTAACACTTCAAGAACAATTTTAATGTTGGTGAAACCGGTTCCTTCTAGATAAAAAGCAGGAAAAATATTTAAAATAGTTAATCCCACGATTACAACACCAGCAATAATAGGATTTAAAATAAAGTAAACATAATGAATAGTGTTGTTTTTGTCAAAAAAGGATACTACAAAACTAAATACCAACAATAGATTCGCAAAAACCAATATTTGAGCAGAAAAATTAGTGGAAAAGTTTTCGAAAATAATCATGCCTTCATAGGTAATGGTATGTATAAATGTAAGAATGCTATATACGATTAGAGTAGAAGACAAGCGGTTGTACACGTTTTTATTTTCGTTATCGATGGATATAATTCCGATTGTCCCTGATATAATTCCAATAATGACAATAAAAAAAGCCGCTGTTGTATGAAATAACAGAAGATTCGTTTGAGAAAAATAAAGTAGAATTAGAGAAACTGTTAGACCGAATGAAATGATAAGAGTGGTTAAATTCTTAAAGTTCACGATATGTTTGCTAGCGATAATAAACACTCCCTAAGTAATAGTTTTACGGTTATTATATAATAATAGTTCTTTTTTTGCTACATGAAAATAGCAATTACTATAACATTTTTATTGTAATAAAAACACGTGGTGGTAAAATCACGAATATTTTTCATGATTTTACCTCTTTTTAATGCAATATTCTTTCTTTATAATGCGAATTATGTTAACATAATACTGGTGATAATATGATTAAAGGACTATATATACACATTCCATTTTGCAATAATATTTGCCTTTATTGCGATTTTTGTAAGATGGTTGCTAACCGGCAACTTCAACAACAATACATGGATGCGTTGATTTCAGAGTTAAACCACTATAAAGAAGACCTTCTATCGATAGAAACAATTTACATTGGTGGAGGAACACCATCTTCTTTAAGTAATGAACATCTTACTTATCTCTTGGTAGAACTCACAAAATGGATTGATCTATCTTCTTTGAAAGAATTCACCATTGAAGCGAATCT
>CAZSVN010000104.1:0-4807 GCA_964610285.1 uncultured Candidatus Izemoplasmatales bacterium | reverse complement strand
AATCGTTTCACTGCTTTTTTAACGATGGTACTATAATCTGTTTTGGAAATCCAATTAGGTGCAACTTTTTTGATTTTACTATTATCAAAAACAGCACTATCTTTTTTGTCCCCATATATCTCTGGTTTGAATTCCGGGAAAAATTTCAAGATGTAATCGGTTGGTATTTTAATCACGTTCGGTGTTACTCCTACTGCTTCACAAATCATCTCATTCAATCGTTCCCACGTGTATACTTTTTCCCCAGTTAAATGATAATACTCTCCATAGGTTTTTTCATTACCCAACACATCAACAAATGCCGAAGCAAAATCTTGATTATAAGTAAGTGTCCATAAACTTCCTCCATCATCAGGTAAAATGATTGGTTTGTTTTGTAACATTCTATTAATCATCGTATATGGTTTTGTATTACTCTTAAGTTGAGAGATGAGCATTTCATCATTATAGGTATGCGATGGTCTAATGATGGTTACATTAAAGTTAGGATTGTGAATGGATAACAGATACTCTTCACATTTCTTTTTATTTTCACTATATTCCCAATACACATTTCCTAATGGTATATCTTCTGTTATAGGCAAATAAGGAATCGGTTTAAAGTAAGCGGATGCACTACTTATAAAGACAAATTGTTTTGTAAATCCATTGAATAATTCATAATCGCGTTTTACATGTTCTACCGTAAAACTAATCCACTGTACAATCGAATCAAAATAGTGTCCTTCTAATACCTTTCTTACTTCGTTTGGTTTGTATATATCACCTTGAAGAATGGTGACACCCTTTGGTAATTTATCATTTCGTTTTCCTCTATTTAAAACGTAGAGGTCTATACCTCTATCCACTGCCATTTTCGTAACTGCGGTACTGATAACCCCTGTTCCTCCAATAAATAATACTTTCATAGTAACCCTCCTATATGTGGTTAAATGTCACATTGTATCTTGTAAATATTATAACATTTATTAAGAAAATATTACAAAACTGACAGGAATGTGTTTATAAACACCTTTAGTAACTGTCCTTGAATCGAAAAGCACGAGTATTCCCAATAGGCATTATTGATATTATATGGTATTATATTCTTCGTGAGATTATCATGAATTAACATAAAAATACGAACATCAATTTAGGAGATACTATGAAAAAAACAAACTGGAGTATAGACAATGTAAAAGACTTAACGGATCATATCATCATCGTCACCGGAGCGAATACAGGCTTAGGACTGGAAGCCACAAAACTATTTGCTAGTAAGAACGCTAACGTTATTATGGCTTGCCGTTCCTTAGAAAAAGCAACTACTGCAAAGGCAAGTATTCTAACAGAATACGAACACTCAAAACTAATACCTATGGTATTGGATTTGGGAAGTTTGAAATCTATCAAATTATTTGTTAACCAATTTAAAAAACAATTTAACAGATTGGATATATTGCTAAATAATGCAGGCATCATGACGGTTCCTTATGGCAAAACCGAGGATGGATTTGAATTACAAAACGGGGTCAATCATTTAGGACATTTCGCACTGACCGCTCTACTGTTTGATACCATTAAAAATACTCCAAATGCAAGAATAGTTAACGTATCAAGCCTTGCTCATAAGCAAGGGAAAATAGACTTTGATAATTACCTATTTGAGCAAGGGAATTATGATAGAATGAAATCCTATTCTCAAAGTAAATTATCAAACTTGCTATTCACGTATGAATTGGATCGTAGAATCAAAGAAAAAGGTCTATCTGTTAAAGTGTTAGCTGCTCATCCTGGTGTTTCCAGCACCGATTTAGCAAGACATATCGACACGAAGAAATCGAGTAATCCAATCTTAAAACTAGCAATCAAATTTGGTCAACCTGCTCATAATGGTTGCTTGCCTGAAGTAAGAGCCGCTTTAGATGAATCTGCTCGTAGTGGCCAGTATTACGGCCCAAGTGGTTTGACTCAAATGAAGGGGCGTCCTGTATTAGTAACATCTAGCAAACGATCTCATAATCTTGAGGATGCAAAGCGTTTGTGGACATTATCGGAAACATTAACCAAAATACCATTTAACATATAAAAGAGAAACTCAATTTGAGTTTCTCATTTTTATTGAATATTACGTTCTAAAGCATATTAAAAATTAGTTCATTTCAAAATCAATCGCATTGATTCCCTTAATTTCGGTTTCAAAAAAAGTCATCGCTTTTCTTAGATTGTTTTTATGATACGGATATACTTTTTTGTGATTTAATTGAATGATTTGATTGATATTTTGCCAATGAGTATAGCCAATGTTCTTAAGATCTTTATGCTTGTTACTAAGAATAAAATAAATGAATTCTCTGCCTTTATAACGATGAGATTTCTTTTTACTTCTTCCGTAAATTTCAAGTAAATTTCTAAGATCTTTTGCAGCCCCAACCAAATCTTCCGCTTCAAATCTCTTTTCCATTATAGGAACAGATACTCTCTTTGTATCTTCTAATAGTTCTTTAGATTTATCGTTTTTCTTTTGGAACCATTCTTTAATAGTATTTAAAAATGCCATATTGTTATGTCCTTCCTGTCAAACAGCGATTGCTTATATTGACGTCTATATATATAATAGTACTCTTGCCTTGATTTTTCAACATGTATTTACAAAAACTCATACAATAATCACATCTACTGCCCAAATTATCCGTCAATTTCAAGGAAATAGTTTTGAACTAAATAATAGGATTCCTTTAATCTTTCGTGATAAGTTGGTAAATTCCAAGATTGTAATTGATAGTCTTCCAATAAAATTTGAATTGAATCATTCTCGGCTTTTAAAACTGCGGCTCCTATGCTTAACGTATTGATTATTTCACTGGTGTTCCATTCTTCCACACGAAAATCACTCATAATAGATTTAGTGGATGGATCCATAAAATTCAATAATTGCCAAGGTATTTGCAGTTCAATATAATCTCCTTGGACACTAAAATCAGTAAGCGAATTATAGGATGCGCTATCTGGATTACCATTCCCCATTTTTAATAAACCAGTTTCGTACTTTAAAAATGGAATATCAATATCTGATTGAGGCAAATGTAGTGGATAAGAAAGTGCTAAGTACATCGAATTAAATATACCGCTATTCTTAAGATTCTCTCCATCTATACTATCTAGAAATGAAGACAGGTTTGTGTGTAAATATTGAAACGCATCATAGTATTGATCCACCATAATTTTGCTATTGTTAGGTCCTTGTATTTTTATGATAAAATCCGCATTCTTATCAAACGATACATTGGTGTTTTTGATAAAATCATTTCCTTGATTTGGAATGGTATCGATCGCAATATATAGGGTATCCTCTTCAAACACGAAGTTTTGAGATTCAATCATAATATACAAGTACTTTTCATCGCTCTTCATCGATATGTTTAAATCGTTATTGGTGGACACGATGTCTGCGTTCAACCATTCAGATATATTACCATCCGCATAACTAACTCGTTGATTTAGTCCTGGTTCAAATGCTAGCAATCCAAAATTTTGTTCATTTGTTTGTACATTCGACCAAAATGGTCTTCGATCGGATAAATCATATTGATTGGTGTTCCATGTTCTTTTAAACCATTCATCTTGCCAAGAGAATATTAACGCTCCAGCATAACCAGTATCATAAATATCCCTAGCCATACTAACAACCATTTCTCCTTGCATCTCTTCGGAGTTATTCCCTTGATTCAAATCGGTATTGGCAGAGTCATGCGCCTTGCCTCTTGATGCGGGAATTCCAAATTCCGCAACCACAATAGGCATGGTATGATATGCTTTTAATGCTTCTAAATACGCTTTATAAGGATTGATATTTCCCGAGTCATCTATGTATTGATTATATTCTATACTATAGTTCATAAATTCTGGAAAATATGGATAGATATGATAAGACGCAAACAATCCAGCTGAAAAGGAATCTTGGGCTTTGATATGTTCGGTATCCACCGCAACGATGTCTTCGTTCACGTGTGGTTCATTGGGGTGAGTTAACGGATCCGTTGTCAACCAATTCACAAAACTAACTGGTCTCATTGTTTTGTAGTTTTCTACTTCATAGGAAATCACTTCTTCCGCTATTTCCGCTAAGAACACTTCAAAAGGAGAACTATTATCTGTATTATATACATACTCTCCTTCAAATGGCAACTTCGCAACATTGACTTCATTCGTATTCATGACCAATTCTGGATACCATTCAATTCCAAGTATCCACCCAATCATGTATGTCGATACATCATTAGTATAAAGTCCGCTAGCAAATCCAGGGCGTAATGGCAATTCAACATTTCCATGGATCACATGGATAGCGGATTTAGAATCCGCAATAAAGTTATTTTTGATTGTATCATTATTCCCATACACATCATTAATCTCTGAAATATCCTCTTCATTTATCCAAACTCCTTGCATAAAATAGAGTGGTTCTGTCTGTATTTGATTAAATTCATACAATGCGTTGTAGAAGGATGGGGTTTGTATCGTATAAATACGAATCGTGTTTGCGTTCATCTCTTTGATCATTCCAAACCAACGAAAATATTCTTCTTGTGTAATTGCTAATTCACCTGGAAAATATCCTGGTTTTGTAGCTCCAATATTTACTCCTTTGATATAGATATCTTCAAAATCATCATTCACTAAAACTTGAATGGAATCATCACTTACTCTTGAATACATCTTAATAGCATTTCTATTGTTAGCTAGTATTAGTAGAAACATTAACGATGCAATTACTACTACTGCTATAGATATCGATACAATTACATGTTTTTTCATGTTCTACCTC
>CAZSVN010000103.1:0-4862 GCA_964610285.1 uncultured Candidatus Izemoplasmatales bacterium | reverse complement strand
AAGACCATATCATATTTTCTTCAGGGAAATGAGATATGTATTTTTTCTCCATTGGAGCACATGGCCAATTTGGATCTATTTGACCAGGTTTCAATGGGAATCCTACAGAATGTAAACATTTCACAAATTCATAATTTTTGTTAAGTAAATCTAAAATACGTTGTCCCGTTCTTGTCATGATATGCATATTTAATACAACATACGGGCTATCCGTAATTTCTACTCCTATTTTTGAATATTCATGCCCAACTGGTCCCATTGAAAAAGGAATAATATACATTGTTCGACCTGTCATGCAGTTCTTAAATAGGTTGAGCATAATTGGTTTCAATTCATTTGGTGAAATCCAGTTATTCGTAGGTCCGGCATCAGATTCTTTTGTGGTAGATATAAATGTCCGTTTTTCAACACGAGCAACATCGGATGGCTGTGATCGAAATAAAAGACTGTTTGGTCTCTTTTTAGGGTTAAGTCTAATTGCTTTATTAGACAAAACACATTCCTCAGATAAATCGTCATATTGCTTTTGTGTGCCTTCCCAGATAACAATAGCATCTGGAGTACATAATAACTTGATTTCTGAAATCCAATCGTTTAGTAATGCATTTTTAATCATTTGTATCTCCTTCTGTGTTCAAAATATATAATATATGGTTAAATTGTATAAAATTTGTTATAATGATAAAGAGGTGAATTATGAATAGAGAAAACAAATATATCGCACTTTTGATTGATGCGGAGAATATTTCCCCTAGTTATATTGAAAAAATAATTGATGAAGCAAATAAATATGGTACGCTTACAATTCGAAGAGTATACGGTGATTGGACTACTCCACAACTGAATCCATGGAAAAAGAAAATTAATGAGTTTGGATTAACTCCAGTTCAACAATATGCTTATACGACTGGAAAGAATGCTTCTGACTTTACATTAATTATAGATGCTATGGATATCTTATATAAAGACAAAGTTCAGAGTTTCTGTATCGTATCTTCCGATAGTGATTTTACAAAATTAGTAACAAGACTTAGAGAAGATAACATGTTTGTGTTTGGTATGGGTGAAAGTAAAACCCCAATTTCTTTGGTAAACTCTTGTGAAGCATTTGCGTATTTAGATAAAATGATTGATTCCGCAGATGAAGTAACAGAAGAACCAGTTGAAGTTGTAGCTGAAAAAGTGGAAACAAAAACAGCGAAAAAAGAAAAGAAAACAAAAGCGATTAGTTCAATTACTCCTAAAAGAAGAGTGAAAAGTGAATTAAAAAATATTATAGAAGAGAATCTTGAAGATGAAGGCTGGGCATATTGGAGTTTAATTGCACAGTTATTAATCAAGAAATTCCCTGGTTTCCATCCTAGAAATTATGGAAGCAACGTCAAACCTTTAACATTTTTTGAAAAAATGACTGAGTTTGAAGTAAAAAGGGAAGGAACGATTACATTCATTAGAAACAAACCAAATAAGTCATCGTAAGATGGCTTTTTTATTTGTATATTTTTGCAACGTAATCGGAGCTCATTAAGTGAACTAAAGCTGGATAATTGATATCAAATTCCATGATATCTCCAATTTTATATGATGCATTGGTTACATCAGCAATCAAATGATCAGAACTTCCTCCGACTAAAGAAACGGCAGGATCTGTTGGAAATAGATTGTCTAAGATAACATCTTGCTTACCAATCGCTAAAATAGCTCTTTTCATCAAGCCTTTATCGACGATATTGGGTTTCACTCCAAAGGAATTGATACTGGTTGTTCCATCTGGAAAACTTGGTTTTTCAAGACATTCAATAATTTCTGCTTCAAAAGAAAATACATCATGATGTAATCCTTCTATTTCTGTAGAATACGATGTTTCTTTTCCAAAAAGAATGGATTCTCCAAGACGTAAATGATTGACTTCTTTTGGAATGATATGTTGATTAAACAATGTAACAGAAGAAGAGTTGCCTCCTGATATAATATCAAGAGATACCTGTAAGTCTTGTTCTATTTTGTTTTTGATTGAAATAAGTCTGTCATAAATTTCTTTATTTGGAACCAAACCTCCATAACAAGTAAGATTTGTACCAATGCCTTTTACAATGATATGGTCCAATTTATAAATTTTTCTGATTGTTTCTATATAATCAGACGTATAATAGATGCCTTCTCTCAAATCTCCTAAATCAAACATAATAATGATTTGGTGCTTTTTGTTTTGCCTTTTTGCTTCTTGATTAAGTAATTCAATGATTTCGTATTCGGAATTTAACGATATATCAGAGTATTTAATCACTTCGGCAATCTCTGATTTCATCGGAATTCTCAACAGCATTTGGTGATGGAAGTTTAAAGGTTTGAATGTCTTTAGATTTTGAATTCTAGAATCACCAATACAAGTAATTCCAGATTCTTTTATGGCTTTTACAACCATTAAATCTCCTGCAAATGCTTTTACTACCATTGTAATATATGGAATGCCATTTGCATCAGCCATTTTTAATATGTTTGAGATATTCTCTTTTAGTTTTTCAAGATTTATTTTGATTCTAGGATACATAAAATCACCTAATTTCTAAACTTTCTTTCAATAGTATTAACGCCGCTTCTGGATGTTTTTTAGACAGTACACCTAATGAAGCCATAATATAATTATTATCAATAAGAATCTCTGTTTTTGGACTTGGTTTCAACACCAATTTATTTTCTTTGTTTAGCGCTTTTTCAATAATGCCTTTGTTATTAGGCAACCGAGTAAGCGCTCCACCTGTTGCAATAATATATTTCACGTTCGTCAAATCTTTGCCTTCAGCATAGGTTGTTTTCCCACTTGCCGTATATAGGTGAACCAATCTTCCAGAATGTCTTTCAATTGCTTGAATCATTGCTTCTTGAGCGAGTCTTTCTGTAAACTCTATTTGTTTATTAGAAGGGATCGCTGTGTAATGATCTAAAATATCTAAATAGTCCGTTTCATTTAAGTTTAATTCCTTCATTAATCGGTCTTTTGTAATCAACTCTATAATGTGGTCTTTGTTAATAAACACACCCAAATCTCCTTCAACGGTTCTTTTTGCAAAAGGTTCTGGTGCAATTAAAATTTTTTCGATTTCTTTTTTGCCTTCCGTTACGGAATGAATATCCGTGGTTGCTCCACCGATATCTATTGTGACCAAATCTCCGATTTCTTTTTGAAGCAAAATCGTTGCTTCCATTACCGCACCGGGAGTAGGAATGATATTCTCGGTGATAATAGATTTTACTTTTTCCATACCTGGAGCATGAATAATGTGTTTTTCAAATGCGTTTTGAATAATTTTTCTTGTTTTGTCCACTTCTAAAACATCTATTTTTGGATAGACATTATTTGAAATATATAAATTTTCAATTTGATTAGCATCTAAAAATATTTTTTTAATCAAATTATGATTTTGAATATTACCAGCATAGATGATTGGAATATTTCGCTTTAGTGCAACGATTTTTTTGGTGTTTTCAATCGCAGTAACTCGTTCTCCATAATCCACACCACCAGCTATCATAATGATATTTAAGGGTTCATTCCTGATTTCTTCTATTTGGAAATCATCTAATAAACCACTTGTAATCATTTTAATATTAGCACCAGCACCTAGAGCAGCTTCCTTAGCTGCCTTTACAGTCATATCGTATACCAATCCATGAACACTCATTTTAAGCCCACCAGCAGCAGAACTGCTTGCATACGTTTCTCTTGCTGATAGTACCTCTACACCTAACGTTTGCTTGAGTTGATCAATTGCTTTATTTAAACCAATTGTTACATCATCTTCAAGAACAGTATTGGGACTGAACCCACTGCCGATAAATTTAGGGTGTTTCGTTGTGAGATTATCAAAGGCATTTATGACTGTTGTGGTGGAACCAATTTCAGCAACTAAAGCATCAATGATCATTCATTTTTTCCTTTTGTTTCACGATGAATGATGCAACATGGTTTCCTTTTGTTCCGCGTCCAAAACCTTGATTAACACCTTGTTTTCGTGCAGTTTCAGGAATAACTTGGGTTCCACCAGCTACGATAATAATCTTATCTCTAATTCCTTTTTCTACAGCGTATTCGTGTGTTTTCTTCATATTCTTATAATGTACTTCATCATGGCTAATGATCGTTGACATCAATATTGCATCTGCATTCGCTTCAATTGCTGCATCAACTAATTTTGTAATAGGTACCGATGTTCCTAAATAGATACATTGAATACCATATTTTTCAATTCCACCATGTTTGATATCAATAATTTCTCGTAATCCTACAGAATGCTCATCTTCCCCAACGGTTCCAGCAACAATCGTAATAGGATGTTCATCGACATAATCACGGATTTCTTTATCCGATAAAATATCTGGTTCTTCTGGAAGTGTTAACGTATCTAAATCAATATCGAAATCCACTTTACCTTTTACTTGAATCCTGGTTGCTTCCGCCATTTGCAATACTTCTCTGTGAATTACTTCAGGTTCTTTTAAATTCATTTTTTTGGCTATTTCTATAGCCGCAGCTTCTGCATATTTGATCGATGTTGGCAGAGTGATATCTACAACGATAGTCCCATCTGCTAACCATTCCACTTCTGGTTTTATGATATTAGAATTGCGATATTTTTCTGTTTCTGCCATTCGAACATTTACATTATCAGTTTCATCCAATTCATCAATATAAATGATTTTAGAACGATCTTCAAAAGTAGATCCTCCAATTAGTACACTTGGATTTTCACCTTTTTTGAATCCGTATTGTTCGATATTATTGTATCCAAGATGAGCAGTAACTGGAGCGAAATAGTGATTAGCTCTTTCATAAACGGTATGTGCACCGACGCCACGATTGA
>CAZSVN010000102.1:0-4874 GCA_964610285.1 uncultured Candidatus Izemoplasmatales bacterium | reverse complement strand
TACTTGCATATTCTTCAATGAGTCATGGTGGTTATATATTAGTAGCATTTAGTTTACTTGATTCCGTTGGACTTGCTGGTGGTTTTTATCATATATTAGCTCATGCACTTGCTAGTGCTGGAGCATTTATGGCAATTGCTGCTGTTGCAAAAGCAACGGGAACTACGAAGATGAAAGAACTAGGTGGTATGATTCACAAGATGCCAATTACGTATTTGGCTTATTTAGTTGCGATTATCTCCATGGCCGGTATTCCACCAATGGGAGGATTTATTTCAAAATGGTTAATTTTCCAAGCAGTAATTGATAAAGGAATGGTATTTGTAGCGGTCGCTGTATTCTTTGGATCGATTGGATCCTTCTTATATGTATTTAGACCTTTGGCCGCTTTATTCTTAGGACAAGAATTAACCGAATACAAGAAAGTGAAAGAAGCTCCAATTCTAATGTTAATCCCAACATTTATTATCATGGGATTAAATGTTTATACCGGAGTTTTCCCAGCTGCAATACTAAAATTTATTAATAACATTATTATAGAATTAGGTTATATGCCATTAACGATTACAACATTTGAAATTATTGGGTATAACGGAATATTAAATCCAGGATTGATTTCACTCGTATTTGCGACAGGTATAGCGGTAGCGTTTATTATATTTATCGTTTTAAAGAAATCGAGAAAAGTTGATCTTATGGATACCTATACAGCTGCAAACTTTGTTCATGATGAACATTTATTGCACTATACAACAGATTTCTACGCACCTTTGGAAAGACTGTATGAAAAACAATCCAATTGGATGACGAAGTTTTATGCAGCGTTAGCTCAAAAAGTAAAAGATATAGGCAGGTTAGGTAAGTATCTCTTTATGTCTAAAAACATTGGTACAACGGTACTATGGATTATCGGAATTATAATCTTACTATTGTGGGGTGAAGTTCTATGATACTAAATTTATTAGTTGGATTAGGAGTTGCTCTATTCGGATTTGTTTTACAAACTGGATTAGCAGGCTTTAATCGTAAAATTATAGGTAGATTACAAAAAAGACATGGGCCAAAATGGTACCAAGAATATTTGGATATTTTCAAATTATTAAGTAAGAGAAGTGTTAGTCATGGTTGGATCTTTGATTTTGGTGTAATTATGGCATTGGGTGGAATCATAGGAACCGCTATGTTTATGCCTTTAACTTCAAGTTTTCTTGCATTTGAGAATTATGATAATTTCTTTATCTTTGTATATTTACTTGCAGTAGGTATGCTTGGTATGGCGATGAGCGCAAGTGGTTCAGGGAATCCTTGGGCTAGTATTGGTGTTATGAGAGCTTTAACAACGATGCTTGCATATGAAGTTCCATTTATGATTGTTGTTTTAACAATTATTAATATTTCTGGAACTAGTTCGGTATCAGGAATTCAATTGTTCCAACAAATGGCAGGTAATAATTGGTTTATCGTTGCCTTGCCTTTAGGAGGCATTGTAGCCGTGTTGGCATTAATGGGTATGTTGGGTAAGAAACCTTTTGAAACCTATATAGCGCCAGCAGAAATCGCTTCTGGGCCTATGGTGGAATATGGTGGTAAGCAACTGGGAATGTTATTCATTCTTCATGAAATCTCCGTATTTATTGAAGTGAGTTTATTTGTTCATCTATTCTTAGGTGGAGCTACAAATATATTTATATTCATAGCTAAGTATGCTGCAGTTTATACATTTGTGAATTTAATTTCCAATGTAAATGGTCGTTTCAAGATCGATCAAGTAGTGAAATTCTTCTACAAATGGCCTTTATTAATGGCGGTTGCTCAAGCAATAGTCGCAATCTATTTTGGATGGGTGATATAATATGTTAAGTACAAAATTTACACCGGCAACAAAGTTGTCGAAAGAAGAAGTGGATCGTAAATGGTGGGAAATAGGGGATTTCTTTAGAAGAAACTCTTTATGGATGTTGATGTATTGTACAGGTTGCTGTGCAATTGAACTTCCTCCAGCAATGACTTCTGCTTATGATATGGAGCGTTTAGGGATGGGGCCTATGGCTACACCTAGACAAGCTGATATTTTATTAGTGTCAGGATATTTATCATTAAAAACATTAAGAAGATTGATTTATACATATGAACAAATGAGTGAACCAAGATATGTGGTAGCTCTAGGTTCTTGTCCAATTAATGGCGGTATCTATCACGATTCTCATGCAGTAATCAATCAATTGGATCAATACATTCCAGTGGATGTTTATGTTGCTGGCTGTATGCCAAATACAGAATCCGTAATGAATGGGTTTGTGGATTTAATGGTAAGAATTAAAGATAAAACTGCAGTTGGTTGGAAAAAATATCACGATCACTTTGAATGGTATAAAGAGAATCAACGCAATACACTAGGGGAGGTGGTTGTTCATGACGAATTCCACCAATAATCTAGATTTTGTAAAAGAATTTGTTGCTAACAAAGTTAGTATATTGAAAACAGAAATTGTTGATAAACAACAAGTTGCTTTTGAAGTGAAACAAAAAGAAGTTCATCTATTGTTATCGGCGTTAAAAAGTGCTGGTTGGATTCAAATGTCCTATTTGAGCGCAGTCGATTGGATAGAAGAAAACAAATTTGAAATCGTGTATGTCCTATTTAATTGGGACAAACCAGTATATATTCAAATCCGAACTAAAATTGATAGAGAGAATCCTGTTATGGAATCTATTCTACCTATTTTTCCTGGTGCGAAATATTATGAAAGAGAAGTACATGAATTTTTTGGGATTGCTTTTCCTGGAAATCCTGATTATGAAAAACAACTTATTTTGGAAGGTTGGGATGACATTCCACCACTTAGAAAAGACTTTGATCCAAAAGTATATAGTGATAGAAAATTCCCAAAAAGAGAGTATCCTCAAGATTTTTCTGTAACCGACCCAAGCAATAATCGTAAAGCAAAAAGAGAATTAAGAAAAGAAAGAGCTACGTCTTTAAGGGGAGGTAAAAAACAATGAAACAGATGAAATTGTTTTTAGGACCTCAACATCCTGGAATGCATGGGAATGCGTCCGTACATATGTTCGTTGATGGCGATATGATTAAGAAATCCTATTTGTTACCTGGGATGTTACATCGTGGTTTTGAAAAACAAATGGAGCGAAAACTATGGGTTCAAAACATTAGTTTGATTCCTCGTGTTTGTGTTCCAGAACCAGATATTAATGAGATGGCATTTGCTCAGGGCGCTGAAAAGTTATTGAAATTAGAAGTGCCTGAACGAGCACATTGGATTCGTATGATTATTTTAGAAATGGCAAGGATATCTTCACATCTTATGTCATATGGTGGTTTAGGCGGTCCAACTGGTAACTATACAGTTATGTACCATGCTCATGCAGATAGAAATAGTCTGTTAGATATTTTTGAAAAAATTACAGGTGCTAGAGTATATCACCAATATATCGTTATTGGTGGTGTTAGAAAAGATTTGCCGGAAGGTATTGAGAAAGATTTACATGAATTTATGGATAGCCTAGAATCTCGTATTGAAGAATATCGCGATTTAGGGGTTAATAATCCTAGTATAATTGTACGTGTTAAAGATACTATTATGTTACCCGAAGAAGTTGTTTGGGAATTAGGAGTAACTGGAATTGGAATGCGTTCTGCCGTAAATAAAGCATATGATCTTCGAAAAGTAGTACCTTATGCACGATATGATCAAGTGGAATTTGATGTTCCAGTTTCTGATTATAGCGACGCAAGATGCAGGTTGGATCTTAAACTGAAAGAACTAGTTCAGTCCATAAGAATTATTAGACAATGTTTAGCTAAAATGCCAGAAGGACCAGTTCGTGTAAAACCTGACAGAGGTCAATCGATGAGATGGACCGTTCCAAAAGGACACGCTTATAGTCCAATTGAATCTAGTAGAGGTGAGTTTGGATATTATATGGTTTCCAATGGTGGAACCTATCCTTATCGTGTTGGAGTACGTGGAGCAAGTTATCCACAAGGGTTATTGGGTATTGAAAAATATTTGCCTGGAACTAGAATTGATGATGCTGCCCTTTGGGTAGATACTATGGGAGTTTGTTCTCCTGAGATAGATAGGTAGGAGGAGAGAATATGGACAACGAAAAAAAATATCCAAAAGCAAGTATTTTTAAACCGTTAAGACATTTTAAATATCTCTTTAAAAAACCTGTAACACATCCAATAAAGACGATATTCACAAAAAAGAATGCGAGTTATCTAAATGATAATAGTATTATTAAATTAAAATCTAGATTAGACTCAGCACCAAGAACCGCTCCGGATAATTTAAGAGGGTTCCATGTGAATGATTGGGAAAAATGTATTGGTTGTGGAACATGTGGAGAAATATGTCCTACGGATGCTATTACAATGGTTGAAAGAACAGATTTGCCATTAGTTGCTGGTCAACTTCAACAACGTCCAGTTATTGATTATGGTAGATGTTGCTTCTGTGCATTATGCGTTGATACCTGTACAACAGAATCTTTACAAATGACAAAAGAATATATCTTTGCGGATTCTGATCCAAATAGTTTCATTTTAATGCCAAGAGAAAAGTGGCAAGATGAAGATGTAGAATTTGGATATATGAAAACGGAAGTTACCGATTTATTAGATTTAAAACGAATTAAAATGGAACATGTTGAACCAAAGGATCGTTTGAACAGCTATATAGAAATTGTTAGAGGATATTCAAAAGAATATGCTAGGCAAGAAGCTGCTCGCTGTGTAGAATGTGGAGTTTGTACATCATCATGCCCAGTTCAAATGAACATACCTCAATATATCAAAGCGACTTGGGAAGATGATATTGAAGGTGCATTAAGACAAGTTTATGAAACATTCC
>CAZSVN010000101.1:1241-4894 GCA_964610285.1 uncultured Candidatus Izemoplasmatales bacterium | reverse complement strand
AACTAATATCAATCCTTGTCCAACAAAGCCACTAGACATATCTACTAATGTATATACAACTAACATCATTCCAGCATGTGACAATACAAACCCGCCAACTCTTAGAAAAGACATTGTGTTCGTTACATAAGATAATACAACCTCAAACAACTCAAAAGCAGATTCAATCAGCCATCCTCCTATTTTTTTAGGGAACATTTTTTCCCCATTAAACAATCTATCCAAAGGATGCTTCAAAACAATCAATACTAAAGGCGTTACAATAAATAGCATAATCGTAAAGAAATTCATAATGGATACGCCGTTCACAACAGAACTAACCACCGCAGAGATAACAAAAAGATAAAATACCAATCCAGCTACACCATTATGAGAAAATAGTAACTCAGCTAACTTTCGTTTCCTAATCGATGTTACCATATTTAATAGCATCGATACGATGATTAACACAGAACCCAATGCAACCGTTCCGATTAATAACGTCATAGTAAAATTCGGATCCATAATATCAACCAATTTACCATTCAATCCAAAAATATTGGTGAAGACTGGAGTTAATATTTCTTCGTTGCCGAAGAATGAACCGTACAACAATCCAAATAACGCAGCTACTAAACCAATTCGAATGGCAACCGCAGCTAATTTCATTTTTGTTTTCTTATAAATAATAAAACCAACTAATGCCAGTAGTAATCCTTGTCCCAAATCTCCAAACATCATACCGAATAGAAGCGAATACGTCACCGCTAAAATCGGGGTTGGATCAATATCGAAGTATCCAGGAACACCATACATTTCTACAAACGAGCCGAAGGGCCGGGAAAACCACGTGTTCTTAAGTTTTGTTGGAGGTTTTAACCTCTTATCAGAATCTGGAGGCATAATTTCAACCTCAGAACCTTCAATACGTTCAAAAATGTCTCTAACCATTTTTGAATCTTTCGTATTAACAAAACCTGTGATACTGAACTTATCTCCTAAACCAACTACATATTTTTTTGCATCATACATTTTATTTAAAAACAATAATTGTCCTTTTACTACGGAAAGTTCTTCAATATTTTCCTGTAAAATAGCATCAATTTCTGTTTGTGTTTCTTTTAAGCTTTCTTCTGCAACACTAATTTCCATAGCAAGCGAAACTTCCGCGCTTTCTGGAGTTCCATGTACAAAATCCGGAATGTGTATACGATCAAAGAAAAGCGAAGAAAAAATATTATCGATTTCTCTTTCATATTTATTGGTTGCTAAATACATACACCAACAATACGTTTTCGTTTCATGAAATGATTTGAAAATAAATGGTTTATTTTCATAATATTTCAATTTTTCAATACTATCTAACGGTAATCTTCCTACTCTAGCTGTAATATATTTACAAGAAAACAAATCATCCAATGAAATATCTAATGCTTCAATATTTTGCACTTGGGTTAAAGCATCTTTATATTTATTCATCAACGCTTCTGTTTCTTTGCGATGGTTTGTTAACTTTTGAAGTTTAGCATGTGTAGTATAAATATAATCTTTCATGGTATCAATAGAATAATTTAGCGTACTTAAATCAGAAGCAGGAATAATAAAATTATTCTCTTTTTCTAAATCCGTTACTTCTTTAAAAATTATATTACACGGGTTATTGGATTCAAAAGATGTTAACCCGTGTACTTGATCTACGAATTTATTCGCTCCAATAGGGTGGACAAACTGCAAATTAACGAATCGTTCTAAGACTGCGTCTAGATTCGTTAGGTTTGAAGTTATTCTAAATAGTTTCAATTTAGCCACTGCCATAATGAGCCTCTCAATATACTAATAATTTTTTAATATCTTCTTTTTCAAGACCATATCGGATTCCCTCAATGATATTAAAAATATTTTGTCTTTCTATTTCATTTAATATTAAGAAAACGGAATATACAATTGGAGGAGAGGTAGAAAAATACATATATCTTTTCGCCAAATTATATTTGATTTTCTCTGCTTGATACTCGATATAAATATATTCGTCTTGATCTTTAAATTCTGAAAACTGTGACTTAGATAATACGTTTAAAATATCATCTGGATTTGGTAATTTTATTAAATCTTTCAGTTTTTGTTCTGACATTCTAATGTTTTTGGTTAGTATAGCATCCAAAACATCCCGTTCAGAAGCATTATAAAATTTTCTCAATCTATAAATTTTAATAATGTTTTCTATTTCAACACTGGATTGATAAATATCCATTAAATTTTCTTTTACTTTACCTGTATAATATTTGTTTATTCTTTCAATTACAAGATCATGATAGGCAACATATAAACTGTGTTCTATAGATGAGTATCTAATCTCATTAGGATCCTCTGAATAAAAAGGATAAATAAGGTCATAATATCTCGTGTTTGTGAGTGTTTTTAATAAATCAGCCATCGTCATTGCTTTAATAATATCATCCACATTGAAACTAGCGTGTTTAATAAAAAAAACAGGTAATTCTCGAATGGATTCTTCAATATTCCCAGAAATAATAGACCTGACACCAGATAAAACAATCTCAATCTCTCTTTTAATCATATCCAATTCGTAAAATTTGCGATCAGTTGTACTAACAAATTTAACTATTCTTGCTAAATTATCAAAATAACTTTTTTTAATTAAATCCTCTAGCTGACCTCTATGCATAGAATACTCCAATGCGTTGGATAGAGTATTTGAAAATTTATTATTTTTTTTTAGATAACCAATGACATCTGGGATAGAATTAAATCTTGAAAGTTCTTCATAATCTTTTGCCCTTAGACGATATCCAAATAATGTTTTGGCTTTTGCGATTATGGCATTGCCTGCAAAATTACCCATGTGCTACTCTCCCAAGTAATCGGCGAGACACTGTTGATAGATTTCCTTTACCCAAGCATCTTTATTATCTCTAAAGTAATTTTCGATTTGGTCTATGGTAAGATTTAATAGTTTTTCTGCAGCTTGCTTCTTTTCTTTTAAATCCTTTTCAACTTCCGATTTTCTTTTATTAACCTTATCTTTTGCTTCTTTGGTATATTTTTCCATAATGATTTGTTTTTGCTCACGCAAAAAAACCGGTAACTTTGATTTTTCACTATCAAGTTCTGTTACCTTTTGCCTCATTTTTTTATCAAATTCTGTTACTTTAGAAATTATACTTGGCATATATATCAACCACCTATTTTAATATTATAACACTTTATTTGTTAAGATTCATTGTCTAAATTACAAAAAATTCTTTGGGTTCAAAAGAAAAAGCTCTGAAGAGCTTTGGCTTAAAGTTTTTCAATTTCGATCATTTTATAATTTGTTCCTTCTAATGATTCTTCTATAATCCGTTTTGAAACGTAACCATCATACAAGACCGAGGAATTATCAACAGATACGGATACGTTGGAAATTCCATATATATTTTCAAAAATATGTTTCACTTCTTGAGCACATCCTTCACAGCACATTCCATCTATTTTTGCTCTTTTCATATCCTTCACATTCCTTTCCTTGTTTATACCTTAATTATATTACTTTATCATTGCACTGTCAAACATAATAACTGAAAAAATAGAAACCTTTTCTCAAGATAAATTCTATAATAATTAAAATGAAAAAAATTTTAAAAAACAGAGTATAGTACAATATCGCTTAACTA
>CAZSVN010000101.1:0-1206 GCA_964610285.1 uncultured Candidatus Izemoplasmatales bacterium | reverse complement strand
GGTGAAAAAACGAAAAATCTATTTTATAAAAACCGCTTGACATAAGAATTATTCTTATATATCATTGAAAACATAACAAGTATAAAGGGGAATACATAATGCTGAAAAAGATCATTAAACGAGATAGGACAATCGTTCCTTTTAGGAGAGAAAAAATTGTTCTAGCTATTTTTAAAGCTGCAACTTCAGTAGGAGGTTCTGATTTCAACAAATCAGAAATTTTAACTGACGAAGTTTGTTATATTGCAGATTTAAAATATCCTAATGAGATTGCTGAAGTAGAGGGCATTCAAGACATCGTTGAAAAGGTGTTAATTGAAAATGGTCATGCAAAGACAGCAAAAGCATATATTTTATACAGAGAAAAACGAAGAGCATCTAGAGAATCAAACGCTCTAATTGGAGCTACGATTAATATGTTTACGGAATATTTGAATGATCGTGATTGGCAAATTAACGAGAATGCAAATACACAAAAATCAATCAACGGCTTAAACAATTATGTTCGAGAAGAATTCACTAAAAATTATTGGCTACATGAAATTTATCCAGAAAATATACGAAAAGCACACTTGGATGGAGATATTCATATCCACGATTTAGGCTTTTTTGGTCCATATTGTGCTGGCTGGGATTTAAAACAGATCATCACAGATGGTTTTGGTGGGGTTCCTAACAAAGTAGAGTCCAGTCCGCCAAGACATCTAAGATCGTTACTTGGCCAAATTGTAAATTCAACCTTTACAACCCAAGGTGAGTCCGCAGGTGCACAAGCTTGGTCTTCTTTTGATACTTATTTAGCTCCTTTTGTGAGATATGATGGGCTATCTTATAAAGATGTAAAACAAGCGTTACAAGAATTTATATTTAATTTAAATGTTCCTACAAGAGTGGGATTTCAATGTCCATTCTCAAATTTAACATTTGATATAAAAGCTCCAAAAACATTAAGAGATCAAAATGTTATTTACGGTGGAAAATTAATGCCTGAAACCTACGGAGATTTCCAAGCCGAAATGGACATTATTAATCTGGCTTTTTGTGATGTAATGATGGCGGGGGATGCAAAGGGTAGAGTATTTACGTTTCCGATACCAACCATTAATATAACTAAAGACTTTGACTGGGATAGTCCAGTTGTTGAGAAATACATGGAAATCACATCAAAATACGGAATTCCATACTTTTCGAACTACATCAATTCCG
>CAZSVN010000100.1:0-4950 GCA_964610285.1 uncultured Candidatus Izemoplasmatales bacterium | reverse complement strand
TCAAAAACATATAATATTAATACAAAAATAAAAATATAAACACGAATATTAATAAAGTGTTTATTTTTAAAAATATCAATAAAAGTCTTTTTTAAAAAAAATAAAAATAAAAATATTATATTAAATTACGTACTAAATTTAATAGAAGGTATATGTTAAAAGAAAGTATCAACATAAGAAAATATTAATCACAAGAATAGATAATCTAAAAAAATTATCGAATAAAATATATAGCTAATTAAACAACAGATATAATATAATTTAAAAATACAAGAAACTAAAACTTACCAACAAATAAACTATATAAAATATATAAAATAAAACAAGTACAAAATAATAAAAAACAAAAAATTCTGCAATAAAAAATCAATAGAAACTAATACTATAAAATAAAGTATAAGCATAAAAATATGAAACAATATGACAAAAATATGAAACAATATGACAAAAATATAAAAATGCTATTATATCCTTATATTTAGCGTTTTCCTAATATATAATAAGGTTTGCATAAAATATCAAAAAAAACATAAAACTAAAGTATAAAATGATTATATAAAATTTTAAAAAAAGTAAAGTCTATTTGTAAAATCTTAAAAAACATTTTATTTTTGAAATAGAAATCTGTTGCAAAATGTACTATTCTAAAGAGAGATGGAAGTAAAATTAATTAAAAATAATTAATTAATATATTTATTTTTATATGCATTTAATCTAATTATTTTTTACAAATATAATTGTTTTAAGATATATTGTGTGAATTTTATTTATTTTTAAATATTTATATATCTAAAAAACGCAAAAATTGAAACATTAAAAAAACGACTATATTTAGATATATTGTCGTTTTTATTTTATATGTATTAACTCTTACTATTATAATCATTCATAATTAATTCAAATGATTTATCGTTTATAAAATCCTCAATGATATTTGTAATATCAATATTTATTTTTGCTAATTCTTTTAATTCTGTTTTTGAAAAATTACTTAGTACATCGTCTTTCATTTCTTTATTCGCATTTCTGCCTATTCCTACACGAAGTCTATTAAAGTCTGGGCTTGGTAAGTGAGACAAAATTGATTTTATACCATTATGACCACCTGCTGTACCTGTCGGTCGTAATCTTAATTTTGCAAATGGTAAATTTAGATCATCAAAAACAATTATAACGTCTTCAACCTTAATATTGTAATAATCTACAATATGTTTAACTGCCATTCCCGAGTTGTTCATATAGGTTTTTGGTTTGAGTAAAATATACTCTTTAGATATATGTATTTCTGAATGAAATTTAATTGATTTTTTAAACTTAATTTTATTAGCTTCCGCATATGAATCTAAAGCAATAAATCCAATGTTGTGTTTAGAATTTTTATATTTTTTCCCTGGGTTTCCTAAACCCACAACTAGCTTCATTATCTCTTAGATGATTTTATTACAACATACCTGTTTGGTTCGTCGCCTTCAGATTCTGTTGTAACATCTCTCCAGTCAGAAAGTTTCGTATGGATTACTCTTCTTTCATATGCGTTCATTTTTCCTAGCTTCGCAGCTATTTTTGTTTTAACAACATCCATAGCTGTTTTTGTTGCTAGAATTTCAAGTTGTTTTTTTCTTTGTTCTTTGTATCCACCAATATCAATTAATACTACGTGAAAATCCTCAACATATAAATTGATATAATTTTTTAGTAGGGTTTGAATAGCATCTAAAGTTTTACCATTCTTACCAATTAAAATAGGATTTTCTTTTGTTCCTATACTAAATAATTGTCTATTTTCTAATCTTTTTGCTTCAATTACTGCTTCTATTTGCATGTTTTCAAGCAATGATTTTAAATACTCTATTCCATCTTTAATGACATCAAAATCTACTACCGCTTCTACTATATATGTTTTATTTAATCCAAGCATAGATTTCTTTTCTTCAAGAACATTAAGTTCAATAAAATCTTTGTTAACCCTAAGCTCTTGAGCAGCATATTGAATGGTAGAATCGTTCAATGTTTTAGTCTCAAATTTAATTGTTTTCATTATATGTGTGCGCCTTCCTAAAACTGTCTTTTAAGTTGATCTTGTCTTTTTTGCATATTTCTAAAACTCAAATAACTTTGGAACAATTGATATGAAGTACCAATTACCCAATAGAATGCAATCCCTGCATTACGTAATGAAATATAACCCATGAATATTACCATAAAATACATCATATATTTCATTGTATTTTGACTTTGTTGTGCTTTTGCTCCCGCATATTGATTTGGTTTTTGTTGCATCTTCGTTCTGTGTTGTGTTAACCATTGACTAAAGAACATTAACACTGACACCGCAATAGCTAAAGGTAAATTAAGAAGCCATTCAGTATTACCTAAACCACCAGTTCCATCTACCGCTTCTTTTAACCACAAAAAATTAATGTTCATATTTACGCTTAAATCTGTAAATGTTGAAAGATCCGTTAATGGGAATCTTTGAACTACTTGATACATAGCAATGAATATTGGCATTTGCAACAATGGCATTAAACATCCAAATACGTTGATTTTGTATTTTTTATACAATTCCATAGTTTCCATTTGCATCCTCTGTTGAGAAGCTTGGTCTTTACGGTTTCTGTATTTTTCTTGAATCTTATTAATCTCAGGTTGAGCTAACTGCATTTTTAATGACATATCATTTGTTTTGGCATATATTGGCCAACCTAGCGTTCTAATTAATAAAGTCATAATTAGTAACCCTAGCCAATATAAATATGTGTTTCCTAATAACCCAAATAAGTTACTCGCATAAAATGTAAAATACCCTAATTGTAGAATCACCCAATTCCAAGCGTTTGTTTTTTCTCCTATTGGAGTCGTATAAATTGATTGATATAAACCTGTTTGCTCTTTTTCTGTTACATCAGTTCCAATATATGTTATTTTAACATATGCATCATCTGTTACCCAAACTAAGTACCCATCTCCTGATACATTATCATAGTGAGTATTATCCGATGCAACTCCCATTAATATAATGGTATCGTTATAACTCGATGGATCTTCACCATCTGCTTCAACGGTAGTTACAATACTTGTATAATTATTGTAAGAAACCACACCTGTTTTGGTGCCACACGAAGTAACTCCAAATAATAATAAAATCATTAATCCAGATAAAATAATTTTATTTCTTAATTTCATATTATCCTACTTTCTTAGTATGTCTGCTTTTGCAAACAATTTTTCTAATAATTTTTTAATCTCATCAAAATGCAATTCTTTTGCTTTTGGTTTTACCACAATAAAGAAATCATAATAATTTTCAAATAAATTATTTTTAATGATTTCTCTGATTCTTCTCTTCATGAGATTTCTCTCTACTGCGTTTCCGTATTTTTTTGGGACACTGATAGCATATCTGAAATTTCCAGTTTCATGGTTTTTTGTATAATATAAAATAAAATAACCGTTTCCAACAGTTGTTCTTTTTCTAATCAATTGTTGTATTTCGTTACTTTTTTTAATACGATACGCTTTTTTCAAAGTAGCCCCCTAAGAAAACAAAAAAATCACCATTATATACTATTCCGGTGATTTCGAGTACAAATATATTATTGGTGTTATTCTTATTTAATTATTAACGATCTGATACAGTTAAAAATTTACGCCCTTTTGCTCTTCTTCTTGCTAAAACTTTACGTCCACCTGCAGTAGCCATCCTAGCTCTAAAGCCATGTGTCTTAGCTCTTTTGTTTTTACTTGGTTGATATGTTCTACTCACACTCAACACCCCCTTGCTGTTATTCAAAAACCATGCTATCTAATTATACTTAATTTTATATTCTATGTCAACCATTATTTCTTTCGGTTTTTTAGATAAAATTTTATAAACATTTTTGTTAAGATAGTGGTCTGTTAATATGTGGAAAACTATACTTCAACCCCAACTATAGCAGTTTTTTTTCCACAATATGTCTGTTCATAACTGTATCTGTATTTTAGTTATCCACAAAAATTGTGGAAAACTTATTTGTCCACAATTCTTTTTTTATGATATAGTATTCTTACCTTGTGGAGGTTTTTGATGGACGAGTTTGAAAAAATATGGAGTAATATTAAATCAAGACTTCAAATTAGTTTGGATGATGATGTTTATAACGAACATTTTTCTAACATTTCTAATGTTTTTAAAGTTGTAAATAACTACATATACCTAATCGCTCCAAACTCATTTGTTAAAAATAAAATTGAATCTTTTTATTTAAATAGATTAAATGTTCTTTTAAACGAGTATGTAGAAGATAAACATATGTTTAAAATAATAACAAAAGATCAAGCAGCTGAAGAATTAGCTAAATCAGAAACATATTCTATTAATGTTCCAGAAAAAGATTTAGAAAATAAATATAAAACCGGTTTAAATAATTCATATTCATTTGAAAATTTTGTTGTTGGTTCAAGTAATCGACTTGCATATACTTCTGCAATGAAAGTTGCAGATCAACCAGGTGTTTTTGCTAATCCTTTATATATTTTTGGAGATGTTGGATTAGGAAAAACGCATTTAATGCAGTGTGTTGGTAATTATATTTTAGAAAACGATGTAAATAAGAAAGTTTTGTATGTTAAAACCGATCAATTTATTGAAGATTATGGTAGAGCAGCGCAAAAGAAATCTTATGATATGTTTTCAAAGAAATATGAAAACATCGATGTGTTATTAGTAGATGATATCCAATTTTTATCTGGTAAAAACCAAACTCAACTTGAATTCTTTAAAATTTTTGAACGATTAAAAGAAAGTAACAAACAAATAGTAATTACTTCTGATAGACAAGCTTCTGAATTATATGATATCATGTCTCGTTTAACAAGTAGATTCGAATGGGGTTTGACGGTTGATATTAATAGACCTGATTTAGAACGCAGAATATTGATTTTAAAAAAGAAATTAACTGCTGAAAC
>CAZSVN010000099.1:0-5004 GCA_964610285.1 uncultured Candidatus Izemoplasmatales bacterium | reverse complement strand
TGATTTTGCTTCTTGGTATATTGAAATGTCAAAAATATCCGATACCATACAAACAAAAGTGGTATTGGTTCATGTATTGACCACTATCATTAAATTGCTGCATCCATTTATGCCATTTGTAACCGAAGAAATATTCCAAAAACTACCGCATAATGAGGTATCTATTATGATTAGTGATAGGCCAATCAATAATGGTATGCATTTAGTAGAAAATCAAGATAAAGAATGGTTCTTTGAATTAATCAAACGATTCCGTACTATCCGCAATGATTATCAAGTTTCTTGGTCAAAACCGGTTGATATGTATATTCAAACAAATGAGTCTGATAAAACATTCTTGTTAGAGAATGACCAATATTTTAAAAAATTCTTGAATCCAAAAACATTAGAAATAAGCGAAAATATCACCAATATAAAAAATACAGTAACGGTTATATTACCCAATTTACAAGCGTATATTCCACTAGGATCTTTGGTGGATATTGACGAAGAAATAGGGAAAATAAAACAAGAGATTTCGAATTTAGAAAATGAAATCAAACGCTGTGCAGGAATGCTAAAGAATCCAAATTTCTTAAATAAAGCCCCAGAAGCAAAGGTGCAAGAAGAAAAAGAGAAACTTGCCAAATACGAAAGTAATCTTGTAGAAGCAAATATTCGTCTTACAGAGTTAAATAGATAGTATGTTTAAAACCTTCGAAGAAACAAAAGATTGGATTGAGCATATTAAGAAATTTGGTTCTAGACTGGACTTGAGTAGAATATCAAAAGTTCTGGATTATTTTGATCATCCTGAACGAGCATATCCTACCATCCATGTTGCTGGAACCAATGGAAAAGGTTCGACATCGTCCTATATAAAAAATATATTATTACAAGCAGGATATAAGGTCGGCTTATACACGTCACCGTATATTGTAAAATTTAATGAACGAATTATTGTTGACAATGAAAGTATTTCAGATGAAGATATTGTTACCTATGCGAATACACTATATCCTTTATGGGTTCAGTTAAATGATTTAGGAGAAACGGTGACTTTTTTTGAAGTCATTACGATTATATGTTTTCTGTATTTTCGAGATAAACAGGTGGATTACGCTGTGATTGAAGTGGGGTTGGGTGGATTACTGGACGCAACAAATGTAATTACTCCGTCCGTATCTGTAATCACGAATATCTCCTATGATCATATGAATGTATTGGGAAATACATTGGAATCAATTGCTCTAAATAAACTAGGTATTGTAAAACCAAATGTTCCATTAGTGACGACAGTAGAAAATGAAAATTTGATTCCATTATTTAAAGAAATAACCAATAAAAACAATTCCGAATGTACGATTATTGATTTTAAAAATGTTTCGGATATAGCCTTATCGGAAATAACAAAATACTCATATAAAGGTGTACATTATCAAACAAACTTACCAGGATACCACCAAGTAAAAAATGCTGTATTGGCAATAGAAACAATTCGTATTTTATCCGAATTGCACCATTTAAATATTTCAGTAGAAGACGTCAATAAAGGGCTTCAAAACACGAAATGGCCTGGAAGATTTGAAATTTTCAATCATAATATTATTTTAGATGGAGCACATAATATTGGTGGGATTGAGGCATTAAAAAAAACCGTTGCTATGATCTATCCAAATAAACATATCAAATGTTTGGTTAGTATTATGCATGACAAGGAACACCAAAAGATTATTGAGATATTAGATAATATGTGTGATGCTATCTACTTTACTGAATTTGAGTATGAACGACGTGCAGAAGCAGAGCAACTCTTCAATGAATCTCACCATAGAAACAAACGAATTTATAAGGATTATAAGAAGATATTTTTAGAATTAATAAACTTAAGAGAAAACGAGATATTAATTGTAACTGGTTCTTTGTATTTTATATCTGAAATTCGGAAATTATTAGTAAAATAAAAAGCAAATCACCCATTCATTAGTAATTATTTAATGGGTGATTTTTTTATGTATATGATTAAAGATATGCCAAGTAACGAACGGCCTAGAGAACGACTGATGTTATTTGGGCCAAAAAGTTTAAGTACGGTTGAACTGATTGCGATTATTCTAAGGTTTGGCTACAAGAATCTGTCCGCAATTGATTTAGCGAAAATGATTGTACATGATTCCAATAACATCGGCGATTTAAGGCAAAAGACAGTAAAAGAATTATCGAAGATTAAAGGAGTGGGAGAAACAAAAGCAATTTCATTATTAGCTGCTTTTGAACTTGGAGAGCGAGTACTAAGACCAGTAGAAGACAAACTTCAAATCTGTTCTCCTAATGATGTGTACCAATTATTGAAATATGAAATGATGAATCTCAAGCAAGAGATACTATATGTGTTATTCTTAGATGTTAAAACGAATCTAATTGCAAAAAAACAAATTTTTGTAGGGGGATTAAATCAATCATTGATTCATCCTCGAGAAGTATTTAAATATGCCGTAAAATATTCGGCATATGCCATTATTCTTGGTCATAATCTCACTTCTGGTGATCCCGAACCTTCCATACAAGATTTAGAAGTAACGAAATTATTTCAAGATGCTGGTAAAATGCTTCAAATAGAGGTTCTTGATCATGTGATAATTGCAGATGGCTTATATTTATCAATCAAAGATTACAAAAAAAATAAAGCACGATAATGGATATCGTGCTTTGTTACTTATTCTTTGATAAAATTCAAAATATCTTGATATACTTCATCCTTGATTAATTCATTTAGGATTTCATGTCTACATTCAGGGTAAAGTTTCATTTGAATGCTAGAATATCCTAACTTCTTCATTGCAGTCACTAATTTTTCAATATCTTTGCCATAATTGGATAATGCATCATTCGCTCCAGACATGAAATAAATTGGCATGTCTTTTTTACCCATATTAAGGTTTTTTAAATTGTTTACAAATGACATCCATTGAAACATATCTAAGTTCGCTTGAATGGTAAATGGTTGTCCACACATATTAGAATTTTTATAGTATTGTTGAATATCAGTATCTCTTGTAAGCCATTCTTCATTAATTCCAGAAATAATTCCATCTTTACGCATTTTCTTTTGATTGGCATCAATCGACATATCTTGAATTAATTTAGATACATATTTTGGCCCTTTAAATAAACGGATTATTTTAATTAATAGACTTCCCATTGTAACAACCATCTGAGGAACATAAGCTGTTCCGGAAATCACTGCTTTTTTATAAGAGTCAGGGAAATCAAGAATCATTTTTCTAGCAAGAAAACTACCCATTGAGTGGCCAACTAAATATATATCTTGTTTAGGATAATTCTTTTCGATATATTCTTTCACTAGCACAACAGACTCATATGCTAAAATGTCTCCATCTTTATCCGCAAAATGCACATATTCTAAATTCTCAGTGGATAAACCATGCCCTAAAAAATCGCAACCAATAACTAAGTAACCAGCTTTATTTAAAAATTCAGCAAATAACCCATAACGCGCAAAATGTTCTGATGCTCCATGAATAACGTGTACGACACCTAATATTTCACCAACTGGTGGATAAATATACACGTGAATTGAATTATCTTGATAATCTTTTAATACTATTTTTTCCATGAAATAGCCTCCTAAAGTTTTATAAAAATATTATATCATTAATTGTTTAATTTTGAAATAGAATTTGATATAATGGATTGGGTGATTATATTGAAAAAATATATTTTAGCAATTGATCAAGGTACAACTTCTTCTCGAGTTATTATTTTTAATCATGAAGGGGATATTGTTACCTTTGTTGCAAAAGAATTTACACAGTATTTTCCAAAAGCTGGTCATGTAGAGCATGACGCCATGGAAATATGGGAATCTGTTAAATATTGCATGGATGGTGCATTAAGAGATGCAAATATTACATTAGCGGATATTGAAGCGATTGGTATAACTAATCAAAGAGAAACGACCGTAATGTGGGATTCTGAAACAGGAATTCCTGTATGCAAGGCAGTTGTTTGGCAGTCTACTCAATCCGATTATATTTGTGATGATTTAATAAAACGTGGCTATTTTGATGTATTCAAAGAAAAAACAGGGCTGCTCATTAATTCCTATTTCTCTGGAACGAAAATGAAGTGGATATTAGAAAACTGTCCACTTGCAAAAGAAAAAGCAAAAAATGGTACCCTTCGATTTGGAACCATAGATACTTGGTTAATATGGAATTTAAGTAATGGGGCGTATCATGTGAGCGACTATTCCAATGCATCGAGGACTTTGGTGTATAATATATATGAACTAAAATGGGATGAAGAACTATTATCAATATTAGAGATTCCTAAAAGTGTCTTACCAAAAGTTGTTCCATCTTCTGGAATGAATGCTTACACAGATGAAACAATATTTGGTTATAAAATTCCAATATCTGGTATCGCTGGTGACCAACAAGCTGCATTATTTGGTCAAGCATGCTTTAATCCTGGAGATGTTAAAAATACCTATGGGACAGGTTGTTTTATTCTAATGAACACCGGAAAACAACCAAGAAAATCAGACGCTGGATTATTAACAACAATTGCCTGGGGTATAGGTAATGAAGTTACTTATGCTTTAGAAGGATCTATATTTGTTGCTGGTTCAGCAGTTCAATGGTTAAGAGATGGATTAAAAATTATTAACCATGCTGCAGAGACAGAAGCGTTAGCACAGTCTGTAGATTCTAATTTAGGTGTATATTTTGTGCCAGCTTTTGCTGGACTTGGAACACCATTTTGGGTTGAAGAAGTAAGAGGATGTTTCTTTGGACTAACCAGAGGAGTCACCAATGCTCATATTGCAAGAAGTGCATTAGAAGCAATTGCATACCAAACAAAAGATGTTATTAATGTCATGCAAGAGGACTCTAAGATTAAATTAAAAACATTAAAAGTAGATGGTGGGGCAAGTAAAAATAACTTTTTAATGCAATTTCAAGCAGATATTTTAAATACTAATATTTATCGTCCTCAAAT
>CAZSVN010000098.1:0-5018 GCA_964610285.1 uncultured Candidatus Izemoplasmatales bacterium | reverse complement strand
ATGTTTTTCGTCATCATTGCGGTGATTAATACCGCGATTGGAATCATACAAGAATTTAGAGCACGAGCTACCATCAAAAAATTATCGTTGATAACCGAGCATACTGTCACGGTAATCAGAGAACGATTATTTATTGAAATTGATGTAGAAGCTATCGTGATTGATGATCTTATTTTATATAAATCGGGAAAACAAATCGTTGCCGATTCCATCATTGAAGATGGAATATTGACGGTGAATGAAGCAAATATCACAGGGGAGTCTCAATCTGTTGTTAAAAAAGAAGGAGATTTTCTATATTCTGGTTCTTATGTTGTGTCTGGAGAAGGCTTTTGTAAAGTAACGGCTGTAGGTAAAGACAACTACATTGATTCTTTACAGATTCAAGCGAGCACATTGAATAAGCCTAAATCCGTCATTTTACATTCCTTAAAGAGCGTTTTAAGAGTAATCGGTGTTATTATTGTGCCTTTAGGACTAATGACGTTTTACAACGTATTTCGTGGGTCTGGATATGATTATTTACCGGACTTCATAGCGAATCCTGTGTTTTTTGAATTAGCGATAAGAAAAATGGCTGGTTCGATGGTGGGAATGGTTCCCTCTGGTCTAGTATTATTAACGACAATGACATTTGCTATATCTGTTATTAAACTATCCAAACAGAATACGTTAGTTCAAGAATTGTATTCTATTGAAACCATTGCTAGAATCGATACCTTATGTTTAGATAAAACCGGAACCATAACTGATGGAACCATGAACGTAGAAAAATTTGATATTGTTCGTGGGTTTTCCAAAGTAGAATATAGTTCAAACGATGTAAAAGACATTATTAGTTCCATGAATTTCGCTTTAAGTGATAACAATCAAACTGCAAAAGCGTTGCAAAATTTCTTTAAAGTAAAAGAAAAAATTAAAGTGAAAAATAAAGTGGATTTCAACTCAAAGAACAAATATTCTTTCGTTGAACTAGGGAATGGTTGCTTTGTACTTGGAGCACCAGATATTATCTACCGCGGTCAATACGCAGACATTAAGCGGCAAGTTGAACTCTATGCAAAACAAGGTAAACGAGTATTATTACTAGCGGAAGTTGATAAATTTGCAAATGAAAAATTTACTGGGAAAGCTAGAGCAGTCGCTATTATCGTTGTCAATGATCATATTCGTGATAATGCGCCTAGCACAATTGCGGAATTTATGGAATCCAATGTAACGGTGAAAGTGATCAGTGGGGATAATGCTTTGACTGTTTCCGAAGTAGCGAAACGTGCTGGCATCGTTGGAGCTGAACATTATATTTCCTTAGATGAAGTGAGCGATGAAGATATTCCTAGCATTGCAAATGAATACAATGTGTTTGGTAGGGTAAGACCAGAACAAAAGAAACTATTAATCGAATGTTTTCAAGCGGATGATCATAAAGTCTGTATGATTGGTGATGGAGTCAATGATATTTTAGCCTTGAAACAAGCAGATGTTTCCGTGTCGTTTGCTAGTGGGACCGATGCAACGAGAAACATCAGTCATTTGGTTTTATTAGACAATGATTTTGCGAATCTTCCTAAAGTAGTGAAAGAAGGAAGGCAAATTGTATGTAATATGGAAAAAGCTTCTGTATTGTATTTAACAAAAACACTCTATACGATATTGCTAACATTTATTCTGTTATTAACGTCTCAAATTTATCCATTTGAACCAGTTCAAATGTTTGTAATTGAAACCTTTATCGTTGGTATTCCAACCTTCTTCTTAGCAATAGAACCACATAACAAGATATTTAAAGGTAGCTTCTTTAAGAATGTTATGAAAAACGTGGTTCCTGGTGCATTGTTTATCATCGCTAATTTACTAGGTGTATATATTTTCTCTGGAGCGTTCTATGGGTTGACAAATGCAGAATTATCAACCGTAGGAATTATCGCAGCGACGTTTGCATATTGGCTAATTCTAGCGAATGCATCCTATCCTTTAAACAAGTTAAGAACAGGACTATTAATCTTTGCGTTTATAACCGCTACCCTTTGTTTCACAGTGTTTAGTGGTTTGTTCCTAATAGCGCCACTATCTCTTCCTGCTGTTCTATTAATGTTACTATTGATGGAAACCACCTATATTGGAATGTCCGTTTACCACGGACGATATTTGTAGGAATATAATTTTGTTTTTTGGTGAATGGATAGAATAATATCAGATATTTTGTTATAATATTTCTTAGGAGGTCTCTATATGTTAAAAATTGTACATATCAGCGCAGAATGCACACCATTTGTAAAAGTTGGTGGGTTAGCGGATGTTGTTGGATCTTTGCCGGGTGAAATTAAACGGTTAAGGGGTGCCGATGTTATTGTTTTTTTACCATACTATAAAGCAATCCCTGATAAATATAAAAAAAGCACCGAAGATGTACTGGATTTTACCATTGATGTAGGCACTGAGAAAAATGTTTATGTTGGTGTCAAACAATTAAAAAAAGGTAATATTGTGTATTACTTTATTGATAACGAATTTTATTTTGGTTCGCGTGAAAATGTCTATAATTACGCCGATGAATCCAAGCGATTTGTGTACTATCAACTTGCAGTTTTGGAATCTTTGGTAAGAATGGAGTATCAACCAGACATCATTCATATTCATGATTGGCATACTGGAATGATTCCACTCTTATTAAAAACAAAATATAAGAATACACTTCCTGTTAAAACAATGTTAACCATTCATAATCTTGCTTATCAAGGAATTTTTCCTTTAGAGGATTTTGCTTTATTTAATATCAAATATGATCCAAGGATGGAGTTTGAAGGCTTTCTAAACTTTTTAAAGGCTGGTATTGTTTGTTCCGATATGATTACAACGGTATCACCAACCTATGCCGCGGAGATATTAACCGATTATTTTGGATATGGAATGCAAAATCTATTGCGACAACGTGGTAGTGCTTTGTTGGGGATACTGAATGGGATAGATTATTCCGAATTTAGCCCTGAAACGGATAAATTAATCAAATACAATTATTCCGTTGAGAATTTTGAAAAAGGGAAATTAGAAAATAAAGTAGCATTATTTAAAGAACTGAACGTCGATTTTGATTTGGATAAGCCAGTGATTGGTATTATTTCACGGCTTGTTAGCCAAAAGGGAATCGATTTGATTAAACGAGTCTTTGATGAAATGCTAGAAATAGATGACTTCTATTTCATAGTACTAGGTTCTGGTGAACCACAATACGAAGAATATTTCCAAAAATTACAAGCGCAATTTCCAAATAAAGTAAAAGTGTTCATTGGATATTCTAATAAAATAGCACATATGATTTATAGTGGCGTGGATATGTTTTTAATGCCATCAAAATTTGAACCTTGTGGATTAGGTCAAATTATAGCATTGAAGTATGGAACGATTCCAATTGTTCGTGAAACGGGCGGTTTAGTGGATACGGTACATTCTTACAATGAGTATGATAAAATTGGAAATGGATTTAGTTTTACTCATTTTAATGCACACGATATGATGCATGTCATTCGTTATGCGATGCATTTGTATTATCACAATCCAGCATCATGGAAGATTTTAGTAGAGCAAGCGATGAAATCCGATTTCTCTTGGAGTCAATCGGCGAAAACATATCGCGATGCTTATAAAAAATTATTAAAAAAATAGGAGGTTTATATGAAAGTACTAGCATTAATATTAGCCGGTGGAAGGGGTTCTAGATTAGATATATTATCTGAAAATAGAGTGAAACCTTCTGTACCTTTTGCGGGAAAATACCGAATTATTGATTTCACCTTGAGTAATTGTGCAAATTCCAACATCTACGACATTGCAATTTTGACGCAATATTTACCATTTTCTTTAAATGACCATATCGGTTCTGGTAAACCTTGGGACATGGATAGAAGAGATACGAAAGTCACATTGTTACAACCTCATAGTTCTTGGTATAACGGTACTGCAGATGCAGTTCGTAAGAACATTCATTATATTGAACAAGTGAATCCTGATATTGTATTGATTTTATCGGGAGATCATATCTATAAGATGGATTATCGTAAAATGATTCAATCGCATGTAGATAAAGGCGCATTACTAACCGTTGGGTGTAACGTAATCGAACCAAAAGATGCTCATCGTTTTGGGATGATGGCTACCGATGATGATCTAAAAGTGACTCATTTTGTTGAGAAACCAAAACAAACGGATTTAACATTAGCTTCTATGGGAATCTATGTATTCAATAAAGATATACTATTAGAGTTCTTAAGCAATAATGATATCGAAGATTTGGATTTCGGAAAACATATCATCCCTGATATGATTAAGAAACATCCAGTGTATGCTTATAAATTCTTTGGATATTGGAAAGACGTTGGAACCTACGATTCATATTTAGAAACGAATTTAGAATTGATTGAAACTGTCGACAAAATCCAACTTGATATGTATGATTCCAAATGGAAGATATATACAAGGTCAGAAGAATTACCAGCGGTGAAAGTCGGCTCTAAAGCGGAAATCAAACAAGCATTGTTATCCAATGGTTCCATTGTTGCTGGCCATGTTGAGAGGTCCGTACTTAGTCCTGGCGTTATCGTACATCCATTAGCTAAAGTCACCAATTCCATTCTTTTGAATGATGTTGTGGTTAAAGCAGGGGCGATTATAGACCATTGTATTATCGATAAACATACCGTTATTGGGGAAGGTGCTATGATTGGCTTTGGAGAGGATTTTACTCCGAATATCGATCGTCCGGACTTATTAGAAAACGGTATTACGGTACTTGGTAAATCCATTACGATTCCTAAGAATATGGTCATCGGTAGAAATTGCCGAATCTTCCGTAGCGCTGATTTATCCAAAGTAAAAGAAAATATCATTTACTCAGGAACAACGATGCAATAATAAAACGGGTAAATTTACCCGTTTTTTTCGTATATGGTGCTCCTACCGAGAATCGAACTTGGATCTCAGCATTACCATTGCTGTGTTTTGCCATTAAACTATAGGAGCAG
>CAZSVN010000097.1:1016-5043 GCA_964610285.1 uncultured Candidatus Izemoplasmatales bacterium | reverse complement strand
TTCTTGATTACCATGATGATATGGTTGCCCACCACCACCAATGCATCCACCAGGACAAGCCATGATTTCAATCGCGTGGAAATGAGACTCCCCAGATTGTATCGATTCTAATAATTTTCTAGCGTTTCCTAATCCATGAGCAATACCTATTTTTAAATCTAAATCGCCAATTTTAACCGTTGCTTCACGAACTCCATCCAGTCCTCTTAACTGTTTAAATTCTACATTATCAAGTGATTTTCCTGTTAGCATTTCATATGCAGTTCTCGTCGCAGCTTCAATTACCCCACCAGTGGTACCAAATATAGCACCGGCACCTGTTGATACTCCTAATAAGGAATCAAATTCAGTATCCTCCAAAGCCGCAAACTCAATACCAGCTTCTTTAATCATTCGGCCAAACTCTCTTGTAGATAAAACATAATCAACATTACTAAGCTCTTCCTTAGAAAGTTCAGGTCTAGCACTTTCCGCTTTTTTCGCAACACAAGGCATAATAGAAACCACTTTTAATCTTCTTGGCAATATATTTAGATTTTTTAAGTAATAACTTTTTATGATGGCCCCAAGCATTGTTTGAGGAGATTTACATGTAGAAGGAATATCTAACATATCTGGAAATTGGTGTTCAAAGAATTTGACCCACGCAGGACAACAAGATGTTAGCATTGGCAAAACACCATTATGTTGTATTCTATGTACCAATTCATTTGCTTCTTCTATAATCGTTAAGTCAGCCCCAAAGTTTGTATCAAATACTGCATCAAATCCTAAACGTTTTAGCGCAGTAACCACTTTGCCAGTTGAAATTGTACCTGGTTCCATATCAAACATTTCACCAATCGCAACCCTAACAGCGGGTGCTACTTGAACAACAACATGACGATTTTCGTTTGCTAAAGCTCGCCAGACTTTTTGAATGTCATTTCGCTCCGTTAAAGCCGCTGTTGGACAAACTGCAACACATTGTCCACAATACGTACATGATGTATCTACTAAATCCAAATTGAATGCAGGTGCGACAACAACATCGAATCCTCGATTAATCGCACTTAAAACTCCAACTGTTTGCACTTCATTACACATTGTTTCACAACGTCTGCACATAATACATTTGTTTGGATCTCTCACTATTGAATTTGATGAGCGATCGATTGGATAACACATCTTTTCGCCTTTTGCATGAATTTCATTGATGTTTAGTTCGTCGGCGAGTGATTGTAATTCACAATCCAAATTCTTTTCGCAAGTTAGACATTCAAATGGATGATTAGACAACAACAATTCAAGGTTATTTCTTCTTGCATTTAATGCCTTTGAACTATTTGTTACAATGTTCATTCCTTCATAGACCACTGAAGAACAAGAAGGAATTAATACCGGTTTTCCAACTTCTTCTACAACACAAACACGACAACTAGATACTCTATTTACAATACCAAAGTCATCGAGTTTCATATAACATAATGTAGGGATATGTACTCCTACTTTTTTTGCAGCATCTAACACAGTAGTATTATCAGGAACTTGAATTCGGATTCCGTTAATTTTTATATTTACCATAATCCATCATCCTCCTAAGGTCTCAGTATTGCATCTACTGGACATACGGTAAAGCATGCTCCACAAGCAATACATTTTGATTCATCTATGATATGAGGTTTCTTAACACTTCCCGTAATACAATCCACAGGACATGCTCTTGCACATTTTGTACAGCCAATACATTTATCTGCTATAACCGAATACGTATGTTTTTTTGTTCGGTATGCATATGCTTCATATTCGTCTCTAAAGTACTCCATCGTCGATAGTACTGGATTTGGTGCGGATTGGCCAAGACCACATAAAGCGGAATTTTTAATGTTGATTGCCAAATCTTCTAAAATATCCAAATCTTCCGGAGATCCTTCCATTTTTGTTAATCGATCCAATATTTCATACATTCTTTTGGTTCCTATCCTGCAAGGTGTACACTTTCCACAAGATTCATCTTGAGTAAAATCAAGATAGAATTTGGATAATTCGACCATATCATCATCTTCATCCAAAACAATCAATCCACCGCTACCCATCATACTACCAATTGCTTTTAGTGATTCATAATCGATTGGAGTATCAAGGTGTTCTCTTGGGATCACACCACCGGATGGACCACCTGATTGAACTGCTTTAAATTCTTTGTTATCAATCATCCCTCCACCAATATCGTAAACAATCTCACGCAGAGTTGTTCCCATTGGAACTTCAATAAGACCAATGTTATTAATTTTACCTGCTAAAGCAAATACTTTGGTCCCTTTGGAGTTTTCCGTTCCAATACTGGAGAACCAATCGGATCCATTTAGTATAATTGAAGTAACGCTCGCAAATGTTTCTACATTATTTACACTGGATGGTTTGTTCCGGAAACCACTAACACTTGGGAATGGTGGTTTTTTCGTTGGTTCACCACGTTTCCCTTCCATAGAATGTATCAAAGCCGTTTCTTCTCCACAAACAAATGCTCCTGCGCCCAAGCGTATTTCAATATCAAAATGAAAACCACTTTTAAAAATATTGGTTCCTAAGAAACCATATTCACGCGCTTGTTTTATCGCTATTGTCAATCGATGAATTGCCAAAGGGTATTCTGCTCTTAGATAAACAAGCCCTTGACTTGAACCCATAGCATAACCAGCAATAGTCATTGCTTCTAATACACTGTGTGGATCTCCCTCAAGAATACTTCTATCCATAAATGCACCAGGATCTCCCTCATCAGCATTACATATGACATACTTTTCATTTCCAGGTTCTTTGGCTGTGAATTGCCATTTTAGTCCAGTTAAAAATCCACCGCCACCGCGGCCTCTTAGTTTTGATTTCTTTACAATATCCACAACTTCTTCAGGTGTGTTGTTTTCTAAAACGGTCGCTAACGCTTCATAACCTCTAACCGCGATATATTCTTGTATATCTTCTGGGTTTATTAATCCACAATTTCTAAGCGCAATACGATATTGCTTTTGATAGAATTTATTTCCTTTTTGGGTTTTAATGGATTCTTTGGTTACTGGATCAACATATAATAATCGATCAACTATTTTATCGTTGATTAGATGATCTTCTACAATTTGTTGTATGTCATCTTTTTGAATCTTTACATAAACGATATCATCTGGCATCACTTTGATAATCGGTCCTTGACCGCACATGCCAAAGCATCCAGTTTTGATAACATCAATGGTATCTGTTAATTGATAAGATTCTAATGTTTTCTTTAATAAATCCAAAAACTTTGTCTTTTGTTTTGTTTGACAACTCGCTCCGCTGCATATCATAATCGTTCTTTTAATAGTCATCGTGAGCCACCTACTTTATCAAACGATTGTATTAGAAGATTTTCTTCTAAATATTCTTGTTTAATCAGAACTTTATCGTAAAATTCTTGAACTTTTTCCTTCGTAATTTTACCATATATTACTGGCTCTTTTCCTGGTATACAAACTTGCACAGTTGGTTCCATGTAGCAATATCCAATGCATCCAACACTCACCAATTTGATATGTGATTTTTTTTCTTTGTCTAGAATCGCTTGAAGCGCATTGTATGTATCTTTGGCTCCAGATGCTATTCCACAAGTTGCCATCCCGATTAAGACTTCTATATTCTTTTTGGAACTCAACCCGGTTTCTCTTAATTCGATAATGCTTTTTAAAGATTCTCTCAAATCCATTAATTCAGACGCTGATTTAATGTTCATGGTTGTCACCTCTATATTGGTTCAAAATTTCGGATACTTTTTCTTCGGTTACATATCCAAATACCTTATCATCAATAGTAACGATAGGCGCTAAACTACAGGCTCCTACACATCTTACATCTTTTACTGAGAATAAACCGTCTTTTGTAATTTCATTTTTCTTTACTCCCAATTCATTCAATACTTTTGCCAATACTTTTTCAGCACCTTTCACATAACATGCCGTTCCCATACATACACTTACAACGTGTTTTCCACCTTTTTTTTCTGTAAAGTATGAGT
>CAZSVN010000097.1:0-984 GCA_964610285.1 uncultured Candidatus Izemoplasmatales bacterium | reverse complement strand
AAAACTCACTACGCCATTCACTTCAGCTGCTCCGATATTTAGTTTCCTTGAAATATACAATTGAAGTTTTGGAGGCAAGTACCCAAAAATATGTTGCGCACGATGAAGAACATTAATGAGTTGTTCCACTGGGTCAGCTAACAGTTCAATATACTGATCTAATTCTAATAATTTGTCTTTATCTAGGTCTTTTAAGTCCAAGTCAATATGATCCATATTCTACTTTCCTTTCTTGTAAGTTCACTGTACTTACATACCTATATTTTCGATTTCTTTAAAAACAGGATTACCATATTTTCATCCAATGGTGCATAAGATACACCTCTTGAATCTCTTTCATTATATCAAACAAATTGTCTAAATCCTTCTGTGATTGCTGAATTTCTCAATAAAGATTTTGAATTTCAAAGAATTATTTTTATTGTTTTGTTTCATTAAAATACAGAACCATTCGATCAAAAATAAAAAACCGAACCTTCACATAGCATAAACTCACTATCGAAATTTCGGTTATATTATTCTGCTTTAGATTACATTAATTATTCGACAGTAACTTTTTCCATTATTTCTGCCACAAGAGGTTTGTCTCTAAAGTCTTTCTTAACATTCGCAATCCTGTCTACTTCTTCCATGCCCTCCATTACCTTGCCAAAAGCAGCGTACTGCCCATCAAGATGCGTGGAGTCCATATGCATAATAAAGAATTGTGAACCAGCAGAGTCCGGATTTTGAGCTCTAGCCATGGAAATAACTCCTCTAGTATGTTTTAAATTGTTAGGAAAACCATTTGAAGTGAATTCGCCCTTGATTTCATATCCAGGACCACCCATACCATTCCCATCAGGATCTCCTCCCTGTATCATAAAGTTCTTAATTACACGATGAAATATAACGCCATCATAAAATCCTTTTTCAACAAGACTAATAAAATTCTTGACTGTCAAAGGTGCAATTTCTGGGTACAGCTCTATTTTTATTACATTT
>CAZSVN010000096.1:2307-5091 GCA_964610285.1 uncultured Candidatus Izemoplasmatales bacterium | reverse complement strand
GTCTTTGTTCAATACGTCGACCCTTATGTTTTTTATGCGTTCCGTGTAAAGGTCACGCGCCCATATGTCAGCGCCGGCAATCAGGGTATTCTTTTCTGTCAGTTTCCATGTTCCCTGAAAGGGTACCTAACCATCGAAGCAAAGAAGGAAGAAACAAAAGAAGAACAAGAAAATCACTATGTAAGAAGAGAACGTTTCAGTGGTACTTGCGCTAGGAGTTTCTTTGTAGGAGAAGAAATTCAAGAAGATGATATTGTCGCAAAATATGACAAAGGTATTCTGAATTTATTCATTCCAAAAGAAGGAACAAACAAGAAAGTTACAAAGTATATCGACATTCAATAAAAGTAAGCACAGAAATGTGCTTATTTTTTTGCTTAAATTACGTACAGTCATACGTAAAATTGTTGTCCTTGTGATATAATATTACCGAAATGAGGCGACTGTATAGATGGCATTTGAATTAATAGATAATTCTATAGTATTCTCGACAAATCAAAACAAATTAGAGATTTTGAGTCATTTAAGTGACCACTCTCTTTTTTTAAATGTACATTTCTTTGATTACCATGATATACATACCCAATTTAGCAACAACTATTACTTCTATTTAAAACAAAAACACCACTTTTCTCTTGATTTTTCTAGAAAACTAAAGAAGTATTTTGATTATCTAGATGTTCGTAAGATTTATTCATCCCAAAAGCTAGAATTTCTTAGAACATTAAAGATAGAATTATTAGATGAGCATATCATTACCGAAAGTAATATCTCCAAATATACAAAAAAACTGGTATATTCTGTCAATGATATGCCGGTTCCTAGATTTTTTAAACCTATCGAAATAAAAGCCTTGGATTTGTATTCTAACCAAGATTCGAGCGTCTCTATCATCCGTGCAGGCAGTCAAATGGAGTCCTGTTATAGTGTTTATGAAACGATTGTAGACTTATTAGAGAGCGGTGCATTTATCTCTAGTATCAAGATTTTGAACGCTTCTAAGGAAGATGAATACTATTTAGAAAAACTGTTCTATGATAGTTCAATACCACTGTCTGTTCAACACTCAATGTTGGTCCAAAATCACCCAAAAGGGATAGAACTATTGCGTGTATTGAAAGAATCTGGTTTTGAAGCATCACTTGACATTCTCAAACAACTTGTTAAGAATACGAAGTATGACGCATTAACGAAACCCTTGTTGCGGGTATATAACTCCTATAATACTTCCGATATTGAACAACACCTAGATGTGTTTATCCAACTGGTTTCCGAAACGTCTGTTTTGCAAACACATTATACAAACTGTATAGAAAGCCTCTCTTTTGATCATTTTGTATACGAAGAAGAAAACCATTATCTATTGATGAATTATGTAGATGGTTCTATGCCAAGAATTATTCAGCGAAAAGAATATTTAAACAATGAAGAATTATCTACCATTGGCTACTGTTCTTTAGAAGAAGAAAACCACCATATTAGACAATCTAGCATTCGTCAATTGAATCGAATGAAACATCTAACTCTATTCTTTCCATTGTATTCCAAAGAAGAAAACCGGATGAGCGATGTTGCGCTAGGTCGCAAGGTTGTAATAGAAGACTATCAATATATAGTGAGAGACAGAAGTTATAAAAAATCGCTTGATCAGTTGGAGTTTGCAAAAGCCAAATATGATTATCAAAACTATCATTTAAAGCGACCAGATTATGATGTATTGTTTAATACCTATCATTTAGAAGTAAGTCCTTATAATCACGAATTCACAGGCATTCATAAACAAACCTTACAACAATTACTGAAACAACACAATACCATAACAGGAGCGAAAATCGAGTCTTATCACCTCTGCCAGTTTCAGTTTCTTTTGAAGCATTTACTGAAACTAGAAGATTATGAAGCAAGCATTTCTCAATATTTAGGTACGTTAAGTCATAAAGTATTGGAAGCGTTTGTTTTGGATAACGCAGTGGATTATCATAAAATAGTAGAACAATCTACAGATTTTCCGCTAAATGAACGTTTCAAAGAGAGCATATTTAAATCTGCGATTAAAACCGAAATGGATCATTTGATAACTGCAGTTAAAAATTTTCATAATCAATCCATGTTTAAAGACATTACTCCTGAAAAACAATTTAGAATACCATTTCGATTACATAAAGATTACTTGCTAACGGGAACCATTGATAAAGTGATGAGTTATACCGACTCTAGTGGTATTTCTTATTATGCCTTGATTGACTATAAGTTAAGCAATAAAGACTTTAAAATAGATGAATTTATAAACGGTAGAAGTATGCAACTACCAGTGTATTTGTATGCCTATAAAGCGGAGCATGCAGGTAACGTTGTTCCACTTGGGTTTTATTATCAAACAACAACACTTGGCCGCTTTAAACGTAAGGACTCCATAGAGAAGAACTATCAATTGGCTGGTATTAGCAAAGAGGATCCTATTCTTCTTAAGAAGTTTGATCCGAGCGAAAGCAATATCTATTCTGTGAGTTATAAATTAAATGGTGAATTAAAACAATCTAAGAACAGACTAAAAAGTTCTCTTGAATTTGAAGAAATCAATCAAATAACAGAACAATTTATAAACACGATGATAAAAGGGTTAGAGAAGGGCGAGTTTGCAATAAACCCAGTTCTGGTAAAAGGGATTGGTAAAGATTCCATGTCTTGTGAATATTGTGGTTTCTATTCCATTTGTTATAACAAGAATAAACGTCTTGGAGGTGAAGAATGATGAAGTACACTCCATCTCAAGAACGTGCTATT
>CAZSVN010000096.1:0-2242 GCA_964610285.1 uncultured Candidatus Izemoplasmatales bacterium | reverse complement strand
GTTAGTGCAGGCGCAGGTAGTGGTAAAACTGGTGTGTTGCAACAACGGGTTATTGAACGTCTTAAATCAGGACAACACATTGATGAACTGATGATTTTAACGTTCACAAACGCTGCGGCGTTTGAAATGAAGTCGAGAATTATCGATGCCATTCATGAAAACAAAACGTTATTAGCAGAACTCAAACGAATGGACCAAGCAATCATCTCTACATTTGATGCTTATTGTTTGAGACTTGTTAAGGAATATCATTACTTATTGGATTTGCCAAGTCAAGTTGTAATTGGTGATAAAATCCAAGTGTTAACTATGGAAAAACAAGTTTTAGATACCGTAATAGAACGATATTATAAGCAAAATGATCCTGAGTTTGAAGCATTGGTTACAAGACTGTTTCAAAAAGGCGATTCCATACTCTATGAAACCATTCAACAATTTGCTCGCAAGGTTCATAAACTCCCCGAATGTTGCATGGTATTAGATAATTTTGAAGGCTATTTCTCAGAAGAGTTATTAGAAGCTAATTTCACGGAATTTAGCACTCAATTATTTGCGGCGAAAGAACAAGCAATACCATTATTACAACAATATATTTTGGATTTAGATCCTTATACCAGCAAATCTATGGATACCTATAAAGACTCTTTACATCACCTATTACAGACATTCCAACAAACTACCGATATCGATGAATTGATTCAAGCTTTCCGTATGATGGATTTTCCAAACAAACCAGGTGGAAAAAAGGATGAAACGCTTCAACAAATTCTAAATGAGTACCATGAAACAATCAAAGATCATGTGGTGTCTTCTAAGCTGATGCTAGAAGAAGCTTATATTCTTGATAAAAAATCCGCTCTATCCAGCATTCTAGAAACCAAAGAAACGGTTTTAAAGATTGTTGAAATCACCAAAACGTTTCTTATAGAATTACAACAAGCAAAACGCAAGTCCAATCTTTACGATTATTCTGATATCATGGATTTTGCAATTTTGTTATTGGAAACCAATAAAGATATCGTCCAAGATCTAAAGCATCACATCAAAGAAATTATGGTGGATGAATATCAAGACACCAATGACTTGCAGGATTATTTTATTTCATTAATCGCAGAAGACAATCTCTTTATGGTGGGAGATATCAAACAATCCATTTATGGCTTCCGTGATGCCAATCCGCAGAACTTCTTGCAAAAATATATAGATTACTCCAAAGGAAATGGTGGGATAGCCATTGATTTAAGAGAAAATTTCCGCTCACGTAAACAAATAATTCAAGATATCAACTACACCTTTGAAGATGTTATGGATGATGAAATCGGTGGTATTAATTATAAAGACAATCAAAGCCTTGTATATGGTTTAAAAGCCTATGATCAAGAAGCAACCGATCAACACTATGGCGTTGATTTTATTCAGTATAATTATGAATCTTATAAAGAAGAAGATGAATACGCCAGCAAACCAAAAATAGAAGCACATTTACTAGCGAAAGATATCGCGAGTAGGATAAACAAGAAACTCCAAGTATTCGATAAACAATTCCGTGATATTGAATATAAGGATATCGCTATTTTAGTTGATCGAAAGACGGATTTTGCTTTGTATTCTGAAGTATTAAGTTCATACAATATCCCTGTTCATTTGTATAGTGATGAACCATTTATGGATAGTCCAGAAATCCTATTCTTAATGAGTTACTTAAAATGGATCAAGTGTTTCCTAAATCAAGAGTATTTACTTGCTAATTACAAAAAGGTATTGTTCTCGGTATCTCGGTCATTTGTATTTCAAATCAAAGATGAAGTCATCATTGATTTCTTAACAAATAATACCATTCAATCCACCAAGGATTTAGAACAATTATTAACTATTCCTGAATTTGTTAGTCTTTACCATACCACCAAAGAATTGAGTGAATTAGTCGATTCTTTATCCATCTATGAATTGGTCATTCAGATTTACCAAAAATTACATATCTTCAAAGCAATCAGTTATTTAGATAATCCAAGAGAAAAAGAAGAAAAATTGGATTATTTCGCAGCGAATATCCAATCGTTTATTGGGTTTCATTTTGATGATTTGATTACTTATTTAGAAACTATTGAAGAACATAAAGATTGGGATTTTTGGTCCTCTTCGCTAATCTTATATTGAGCCATAGGGCCAAAACAAGTATTTATACCGTAAATAACTTTGTTTTTCGAAAAATCATCTAAAAAATTGTAACTTTCTTTTACTT
>CAZSVN010000095.1:0-5120 GCA_964610285.1 uncultured Candidatus Izemoplasmatales bacterium | reverse complement strand
TGATGTCATCGAAATCGGAGACTTTAGAGGCATTGTAAAAGAGTTAGGTTTGCGAATAACAAAATTTGAAGATATTAATGGTGACATTAAAATTATCAATAATTCCGATATTCGAGGAGCAATCAATTCATCCAATGCATTATCGCAAGCGATATGTGAAGTATCCATTAGTTACAAGGAAGACATTGAAGTGTTTGAAAAATTAATGAAAGACAATATTAAAGAGTTTAAAAACTCTATTTCTACCATTAAAAAAGGTCCGTTTTATGATGGAATTGAAAAATTTGGTGATTCAACTATTACCATTCGTATTGTTGCTTGGACAAATGAAACTGATCGCTTATATACGATTCGTGAGTTGAATAAACACATGAAAATATTATTTGATAAGAATAAAATTGAGATGCCTTTCCCTCAACTTGTCGTACATAAAGAACCTAACCAACCACAATAAATACAGAAAAGAGGGACAAGATGTCAAGTTTTAAAGAATTGAGAATTGTCGATAATTTTTATCAAACATCCAGTTTTTTTCCTATGCCCACGATACTAATTTCTACTCTTGATGAAGAAGGAAATACATCGATAGGTTCTTATAGTTTGTGTTTCCCATATTACGTTGCAGGAAAAGAGTATTATGCAATGTTACTCGAAAGTAGAAACAGTTCCAATACATCACAGCATATATTAAATGGTTCCAAAGTTGCTTTAAATTTCCTTCCACATAATAAAAAATATTTCAAAGAAACGGTTAGACTTGGATTTCCTGGAGATACTTCTAAAGAAAAGATGGCAGAGTTGAACTTGCATTTTGAAGATGGACATGCTGACAAAGAAAACAAGCAACCACGCCCTAAGGTTTTACAAGAGGCCTTTCAGGTATTTGAATGCACTTGGGTGTCTGAGTTAGAAGATGGATTTGAGTGTAAACCAGGTTCTTTAGAAGGATATGAACCACCTTATAAGAATTTTAATGGTATTACCAGCAAATTTGGGGCTCATTTTATTCTCAAGATTGATAAAATAATTATGAAAGAAGAGTACCATAATTCGATTATTAATGGAGTAAAAACAAATAATTTTCCAAATATCCCTGTGGATTATGGATACCGTGATAATACCCATTTTTGGTATTCAGCATCAAAAAAGTACATAAAAGAACCAATTCCTTCCAAAGATGGTATTGATATTTCAACCGTTCGTTACGCAGCGGACCGTACCGACCCAAACATTACGTTTACAGACGAAGCATGCAAACGACTTGCAAGAGTTCCTAGAATCTTTTTAAAGGCGGCTTTAGATGGCTGTGTGAAATGGGCAAAAGAACATGATGTTACAGTGATTGACACACCTGAGTTAGATATTATTAATGACAAACGCAGTAATGAAAAGAAATAAACAACAAAAGACACTTCTCATTGAGAACTGTCTTTTTGATTGATGAAATTCGATAAAAAAATCGTTGCATATACTCTATATTCAGTATATAATAGTAAGCGCTTACGTAAAACACAATTCGGAGGGAAAAATGATTAAAACAATCCAAGAAGCATTAACGTTTATTAAAGACAATCATATTGAGATGATTGATTTTAAATTAATTGATTTGGATGGAAGATGGAGACACATTACCATTCCAGCTGAGAATTTCAATCCTGAACTATTTGAGAGTGGTATCGGCTTTGATGCATCCAATTACGGATTTGCTCCTGTTGAAAATAGTGATATGGTTTTCGTGCCTGATTTGAAAACCTTAACGATTGATCCATTTACAGAGATAGCCACTGTTAATATGGTGGGGGACGTCTTGGTTATTGGCAAACAGAACCTACCATTTGACCAATATCCTAGAAGCATCACAAAACGTGCAGAAGATTATATGAAAGAAACTGGAATTGCAGATACGATGTTAGTTGGACCAGAATTTGAATTCCATATTTTTGACCATGTGGCTTTCGAAGTAAAATCCAATTCTGCATTTTATCATGTGGATACTTCACAAGCTGAATGGCATTCTGGAAAAAGAACCGATGATAATAATGGATATCAAGTGTCCACTAAAGGTGGATATCATGTTGATATTCCAAATGATATAAATTATGATTTGCGTAGTAAGATTTGTATGTTAATGAATCAATGGGGTGTACCAGTAAAATATCATCATCATGAAGTAGGTGGTTCTGGTCAACTTGAGATTGAAGTACAATTCGGTACCATGAGTGATATGGCTGATAATACAATGATTACAAAATACATTGTTAAGAACGCTGCGAATAAAGCAGGTAAAACGGCAACGTTTATGCCAAAACCTTTAGCCGCAGAAGCAGGAAATGGTATGCACGTTCATATGATGTTGTTCAAAGATGGACTTCCTTTGTTTTTTGATGAAACTGGATATTCAGGACTTAGCGAATTAGCAATGAAATTTATGGGCGGAATACTGAAACATATATCTAGCTTGTGTGCATTTACAAACCCATCAACCAATTCTTATAAACGTTTGATTCCTGGATATGAAGCACCAGTTACAGTAGGTTACGCAACAGCGAATCGTTCGGCAGTAATTCGTATTCCTGCATATGCAAAAAAACCAAATGTAAAACGTTTTGAACTACGCAATCCAGATGCATCATGCAATCCATATTTTGCGTATTCAGCAATCTTAATGGCAGGACTAGATGGTGTTATCAATAACATCAATCCAAAGGACTATAATTGGGGACCATATGATTTTAATCTATATAATCTTTCAGAAGAAGAGAGAAACAAGATAGATGGATTACCAAGAACACTGAATGAGGCATTAGACGCGTTGGAAAATGATTATGAGTATTTATTAAAGGGTAATGTTTTCCCTAAAAAATTGATAGAAATTTGGGTAAAAGAAAAACGCTTAGAAGCAAGAAGAATTGATAATATACCGCATCCAGCAGAATTCAAAAAATATTACGATTTTTAAACTAGAATTAAAGGATTATAATTTCTAATCCTTTTTCTATTAAATGTTGATTTTTCCAGTATACTGATATAAAATTGAACCGGATGGAGTATGCTTATGAAAACCTATTTGAAAGAAAAATTTCATATATTGTTAGCCTTCTTACTATGCTATCTTTTGGTTGAGATTCTCACTTTTATTTGGATTGATTTTCAATTTTTACCAAATGCTTTTTATATTGACTTAATGATAGCTTTTGCGTTTAGCAGTGTCATATTTTTAATGAAATCCATCAAATGGTCGATGGTTTATTTGAGTGTGTTGTTTGCTTTAGTAATTATCTTGTTTTTAATTAACGCTACTATGTATAAAGTATACTTTGATATTTTTACGTTGCAGCAACTACAATTAATCGGAGAAGCAGCTAACGTGTTTGATATTGAACATGTATCAATTAGTAGTTTTTTCGCTGCTCTTGGAGTCATTGCATTGTATTTATTTATGATGCGATATCTTTTTAAGAAGTATAATATTGCAAAGAGAAAAACAGAACATTTTTTACGAAACGCAACGATCGCGTATTTGTGTTCTTTACTATTTGTATTTGTATTCTTTACTGTAGATGCGCAAACGATTAACGAATTTTTAGAAACTTCAAATGTTACTTCCTTTAAGCGTGTATCATTAGAAAAATATGGAATGATGGGTTATTATATTAAAGAATTAGAAGATATCGTAGAACAAAGTGTACTGATTAACGATGAGGATGATCCATCCAATTCTGCTGGCGAATATGTGATTGAATATTCAAAACCAACGGAATATTTTGGTTTGCTAGAAGGAAAGAATGTGATTAATATATTATTAGAATCGATTCAACCTTTTGCAGTGAACGAAGTATTAACTCCAAATTTATATAACATGACGCAAGACGGGTTATATTTTGAACATAGTTACAGTGAAAATAAAACCGATGTTTCAGAATTGATTTCCATAATTGGGAATCACCCATCTATTCGGTTTAAACCAGATAAGTATGATTATGATTTTTCGTATTCGTTTCCAATGTTGCTAAAGAATGAAGGTTATGTTACATCGTATTTTCATGACAATGTACCTGATTTCTACTCTAGGGGAGACCTAATGCCTCAACTAGGGTTTGATTACTTACATTTTCACGATGAATTATATCCGGATTTAGAAATGTGGAACTGGAGCGGAAATTATACGCTTGACAGCATCACAATGGAAACGATGTTACCAAAATTTACAGATACAGAAGAACCGTTTTATACATTTTGGGCTAGTTTATCTACTCATGGACCTTATAACCAAAACCCTGATAATATAACCAAATTCACAGAACTCGGATATTTTTCGCAGATTGATCAAGCAAATCAAGATGGTCTATGGACTAATGTTCTTGAGGATTTTGAAGAAGTAGATGTATTAAGAATTCGTTATTACCAAGCCGCAGTGATGGATTTGGATAAAGCTCTTGGCATTATGTTACAAGATTTGGAGAATAAAGGAATTTTAGATGATACTATCATTGTGCTATTTGGAGATCATAATGTCTACTACCATAATATCCATACAAAAATGTTTGAGGATACCGATAATCATTACTATAATATGGAAATGTATAAGAATTTTTTCTGTATATATAATCCTTTACTAACAGAAACATATTTAGAATACTCCGGTGACATGGATTCAACCATTTCCAAATTTGTATCCCCATATGATATTGTACCTACTTTACTAGACTTATTTGGATATCAATATGATATAAACCTGTTTCTAGGAGATTCGGTATTTCGTGATAAAGAAATGGTTTTTTATTCCTTGAAATTAACAGGGTTCTTTAATCAAAATCACTATTCAAATGACGGATATTCCATTTTATATTATAAAGAAGAATATACGTTGGACCAACTGAACTATTTTAATCCAGAATGTTTCCATTTGATTCAAAAAATTAATGTCATTAATCAATATTATTCGGATTCAAAAACAAGAAAATGAAAAATTCGAGTAATCTATTTTTCGGAAAAAAGTATTTTGAAGACTAGATTGTATTTGTAACCGTTTTACTAGATAATTTAATATACAATAAATAAAATTATAGTATAATATTACAGGATATAAGAATCAGTAGGAGGGCTTTTATTATGTGGGA
>CAZSVN010000094.1:4028-5213 GCA_964610285.1 uncultured Candidatus Izemoplasmatales bacterium | reverse complement strand
CAACAGCTTCTGCTTCGATAACTTTCTTTTGTTTTTCGATTTCAGCATTAACAATGACATCTGCTTCTAGTGACGCTTTTTCTCTAGCTGCTCTAGCAAGTTCTGCTTCTTTTTCTGCTAAATAGGATTCTTCTAATGCTTTTGCAGATGCAATTTTTTCAGCTGCAGTAGCTCTTCTTAATGACTCTGCTTGGATTTCTCTACGTGTTGCATCCGATTGAGAAATTTCTCCTAAAGATTTATTTTCCCCTTCAATTGCAAGAGCATTTGCAGTAGCTACTTTAATTCTTTGGTCTCTTACTGCTTCTGCTTCCCCAATAGATCCATCACGATTCTTTTCTGCAACGGTTTTCTTAGCATCATTGATAGCTTTTGCAGCTGCTTCTTTACCAAGAGCTTCAATATATCCAGATTCATCATTGATATCGGTAACGTTCACGTTAATTAAGCGAAGTCCAATTTTCTTTAATTCTGTTTCCACGTTATCAGAAACTGCTTCTAAGAATTTATCTCTATTTGTATTGATTTCTTCAATATCCATAGTAGCAATTACCAAACGTAATTGTCCGAATATAATATCTTTTGCTAATTCTTGAATTTCTGTTAATTGTAATCCCAATAAACGTTCTGCAGCATTTTGCATTACGTTAGGTTCTGTAGAGATACCAACGGTAAACCTTGAAGGAACATCAATACGAATGTTTTGACGTGATAAGGCTTTTGTTAGATCAACACTAATCGATAGTGGAGTTAAATCAAGATATTGGTAAGCTTGAATAAATGGATACACAAATTTAGCTCCCCCATGTAAACAGTTTGCTGATTTGCTTGAACCATCTTTGTTGTTACCAACTTTACCATAAATTACTAAAATTTTGTCTGATGGACATCTTCTAATTCTGGTGACAATAAACACTAAAACCAAAAAAACAATTACAACAATTGCGATTATTAATCCTATTGCATCACCTACTGCTAAAAATCTTAACATTATATTTCTCCTTTTCTATATTTTTTTTACTATTAAAGTAGTTTCATCAACTAATCCAATAATTTTAACTTCTGTTTTTGATAATATGTCTTCTTGTTCTTTGGTAACGGCATCAACTTCGACCATTTTTCCTTGATGATTAAATATTACCTTACCCTTACCATTAGTTCCTTTTGGAACTCTAATATATACAG
>CAZSVN010000094.1:3648-3895 GCA_964610285.1 uncultured Candidatus Izemoplasmatales bacterium | reverse complement strand
ATCACACCAATCAATACAGCTAGCAACGTGGAAACATTATCAGCGAGTAAGTATACTGTCCAACTGCCAATACTTAAGAATGCTAAAGCGCCTCTTATTGTCAGAATACGTAACCCAGTAATGGATGCTATGGAATCGTGATTATAAACATCAACATCTATATCCCCTACATCTGTGTCCATATCCACGTCAACATCAACGTCCACATCCATATCTAAATCTACATCTCCATCGAAAGATTCTCCAC
>CAZSVN010000094.1:0-3594 GCA_964610285.1 uncultured Candidatus Izemoplasmatales bacterium | reverse complement strand
ATTAATGCTATAAAAATGATCATAATAATCGTTGAAGAAGCACCAATTATGAATGTTATCTGTTGTAAATCCGTCAAATTATTCCACCACATAAAATATCCTCCTTTATAACTTACCTATTATATATTTTAACACAACTTTATGTATAAATTATGATAATATTAAATTTTTTTAGTTGATTATTTTCTAAATTATTCCGATTTCTGACCAAGTTGTTTTTTTGCTAATTCCATATTACGATAATACAACATCAAATCTATCAAGACCATTAAAGCATTGATTGCATATAAAGCAATCACAATATCCAATGAAAAGATAATTTTATGAATGATTCCAAATATATATCCAGTAAAAATAACATATAAAAATAAAACACTTTTTCCTTCGATACTTTTACTTCTTAAACTCTTATAAATTGATACTGGCCAAGCAAAACCAAAACATAATAACATTACAATTTCAAATACGCTCATTTTGTAGTCCTCCATAATCTATAATATATTATATCATTTTTTTAAAATATTCTCTCTAAAAATCCTTCAGAAAGCGTAAAAAAAGATGGATGCAATCCATCTTTCATGATAAACAAAAACTTAAAATTTGACTTTAATCCCTTTGCGTTCTTCTGCATCTTCTACAACGAAGAAATCCGCTAATTTGAATTTGAACATGCTAGCAACAACATTGGAAGGGAATAATTCGATTTTGTTGTTCAATTTAAGTGCAGTATCATTATAAAATTGTCTTCCATAAGATATTTTATCTTCTGTATCTTTTAATTGAGCCATTAGTTCTTTAAAATTCTCATTTGCTTTGAGCTCTGGATATTGTTCCTGAACCATAAGCAATCTTCCTATTGCACCAGAAATACCTTTTTCTGCTTCTGCAGCACCTGCAACACTACCTGTTTGGGCTGCTTGAGCATATAATCCTCTTGCTTTTGCAAATTCTTGAAAGATATCTTTTTCATGACTTGCATAACCTTTTACGGTTTCAACTAGATTCGGTATCAAATCGAAACGACGTTTTAATTGTACGTCTATTTGAGACCAACTATTTCGGACATTATTTCTGAGTACAACCAGTTGATTGTATACACCGATAATCCCTATAACAACTAATACAGCTACTACACCTACAATAATACCAAATATTGCTCCACCTGAAATTCCTAAAAACATATCTTTTTCCTCTCTTTCTTTATAGGTTAACGGCTTCTACCGCCACCACCGCCGCCTCCAAATGAACTTCCGCCACCAAAACTACCACCGCCGCCGCGGCCGCCTGAAGCGCTCATTCTTGCCGCTTTCGCTTGAACAATTGTAGCCCTGGAGTGCATTTTTCCAATGGTAAACGATGAACCAAAATTATGAAATACACTTCTATTATAATACCTATTATACATAGTTCTTTTATTGAGGTAAGTGGAATTTTCATTATCCAATTCTTCTTCTGGAAGTTTTACTTTTAATTGATCCATTACTTTATCAGCAATTTCTAATACCGTGGCATACACCAAGAAATGTTCCCAAACAATAACTCCAGGTATAGGATAATCATCCATGGAACTAAATGTTAGTAAGAAATTTCGAAATGCTTTCCATTGTGTGTATAACTCATTGCCGCTTTTTGTTCGCTTTTTAATGCGATAAATATAAGTAGAATATAGAATAATTATTCCAATAGAAATCAATATTTCCGCTAAAATTGCAACTTGGTATACAGAAGCTATCACCAGTGAGACAAACATAAATGCAATAGGAATTAGTATAGCTAGATTCACTATCTTTTTCTCTAACTTAAAGCCTGTTTCAAAATAGTGATTCTTTTCTGCTTTTCGTTTTACCATACTCACAAATGTTTGTGCTGAATTTGTAAATGAAATTGCTCGTTTTTCTTCGAGTTTTCCATATTCTTCTATTTGTTTTGTAGAAACAACTGATCCATCACCAATGGTTTTAAATATCCACACTATAAAGTAATTTTCGTGAGCTAATAAATCATTTCGATTCATTTCTTCATTCAAGTGTAAAACAAAATCGGTTTTACTACTAGTTAATTCTCCCTTAGTCTCTTCTATAGTAATGTACTTTCTTCGAACTAAATCTAGTAGTGTCGCGGTAAATGTTTCGTCATTTACTTTTTTCATAAAGTACAAATAACCAACCTCTGCAGGAGTATCATCATTTGGTAATTCTCGATAATAATCGCCAGAAAATTCCGGAGTATACTCTTTGTCATATTTCACAAATACGATATAGGTAATCATTCCCATTAGAGCAATCATACCAAACGCCGAAATCAATAGTATTCTTGCTATTAAGATTCTTGCATTATAATCTTCTGCCAATTGAACTTCATAATCAACCAAAACGGATTTATTTAAAGCAGATGTAATAAAAATATTATCTGAATCTATATTCGGAAATATATCATTTTCCACTAATATGCGAAATTCAGGATACTCACCCTTTTTAATATTCTGCATTTCCATTAAGACTTCTGTATTTGACACTTTTGTTATCGTTCCATTGGATAATCCATGGCCCCAAACATACATAGAATCCACGCTGAAGAGATTTTCTGGGAAATGAACCTCAATAGTCGCATCTTGAACTTTTGCTTCTGCATAGGTAAATAAACGCCAGTTTAATTCCGATATATCCGAATACTGAGTGATGACACCTTTAATTGTATATTCATACTCAAAAGTAACTTGTCCCTTCATGCCTCCGGCTGCTCTTGTATCAACAAAAATCGATTCACAATAACCAACATTGGGTTCACAAGTTATTATATAACCGAGTTCGTCTCGGTCGTTATTAAACGAGTAGCCAATGTCGATTAGATCACTTTTATCAACGCCATCCTTATAAAAACGAGCTGTAACATGTTGTTCATCAAAAGAGGCTCTGTTATTTATACTTATCGAAAGAGGATAATCTGCTGGGTACTTATCAAAACCAATATCTCGAAATCTTACACTCATCTCTTCATAATAAAACATATCCCATTGTTCTAGGACAGTCATATCACCGGATTCGTTTATTGTTACCACTGCATTATATGAATTTATTTTGATTTCGCCTCTTGATAGCACAATAATCACAAGTGTTACTGCAACAAATAATAAAAGGAACTTAAATATTCTAGATGCTTTTTTCATGCCACTAAACAACCCCTATATGTATTTAATTTTATGTTTATTCGCAATTATTATATCATAAATATTTTCTTTTTAAATAGGATTTAATAGAACTATTTAAGGAAGATATGGGATTCACTTTGCTTTTTATTTAAAAACAATTATAATTAATTCATGAAATCAATCAATTATAAGTGTTGCATTGAATAATTGGAGGCATAAATATGAAAAATACATTCAATAGTCAAAAACAATGTGTATATGCAAAACATGGAGTAGTTGCTACAAGTGAAGGTTTAGCAGCTCAAGCAGGTTTAGAAATATTAAAGATGGGTGGAAATGCAATTGACGCTGCGGTAGCTACCGCAGCCGCTTTAACGGTGGTGGAACCTTGTAGTAATGGTATTGGAAGTGATTGCTTTGCTATCGTATACTTTAAAGATAAATTA
>CAZSVN010000093.1:0-5331 GCA_964610285.1 uncultured Candidatus Izemoplasmatales bacterium | reverse complement strand
TGGATTACTAGGCGTTATAATTCAAAGAATGACAAAAGTATCATATATAACTTATGTAAAAGAAAATATCCTTGATCCACTAGGAATACAATTTGAGTTTATTTCTAATGATTCAGAAAAAATACAAAATGACGTACACATCTCACAGTCGTTTAATAATAACTTTGAAGTTGTAGAAGATCCTTTAAGCACGATTATATCTGCTGGATCAAGTACATACTGTACCCTGAGCGACTTAATAGTTCTTTTAAAAGTATTTATTGAACCAAATAAACAGAATTTGCTTAAAAAAGAAAGTATTTCTCTTATGCTTCAAAAGCCATGTTTCGATGATACTATTGATGGAGAGATGGTTCATGGGCTTGGTTTAGTTTATCAAATGTATAATTTCGATAACGAAAAAATTGGCGATATAATTTCTCACGGCGGTGATACAATCTATCATCATTCAAGATTTGCTTTTATTCCAAAGTTGAAAGCAGGTTTCTTAGTCATGACAAATACAGAAAATGGTTTAGAAGTATCTATGAATATTGCTTTAAAGATGATGGAAGAATATTTCAAACTGAAAAAAATTGAGATTAAATCACTATCAATTAGAGACTCAAAAGTTATTAAAAATAATGAGGAAGATGTAGAAGGAATCTATGAAGGGCCAACTAATAGATTCATTATTCACAAAGAAAATAATGATTTATATGCTACCATTCAAAACTTAGAAATTAAATTACAATTAAGAGAGGATGGGTTTTATAAACTTATTCCTACTGGTATTGCAGCATCACCTCAGTTTGCTGGTATGTTTGATAATCAATTTCTACACATTAAAAAATTAAACGGGAAAAAAATACTTTTTGGTAAATCGTATCGTGGATTAGTATTCAATTCAACAAAAATAGCTATAGAAACATTTGAAGTTGAGATGGAAAAGTATATATATTTAATTGGTAAATATAAACTTACCGACAGATACAATGTGGACTCTATTGTCATAAATGATGTTTCAATATTGAAGCAAGATGGACAGATGAAATTTAAAATGCAGTCATTTGGTCAGCAACAAATGTTTAATCTAAAAGAGTTAACTCATAATAAATTGGAAATTCAAGGATTTGGAAGATTTTCTGGTGATATAATTACTATTTTAAATCATGAAAAAGAAGTGAGAATAAAACTATTTGGATTTGAGTTCATAAAAAGTTAATCTAAAAATTTTAGTCTAATATAAAAAAATTATAAATAGAAGAGGCAATTTCAAGCATAGAGTTATTGTGATAAGTCTCGCTGTTTATAGAATACATTATTTTTATATTTAGTTTATTTTATAATTGTTACAATTAATTACTTGGAGGTAAGAAGTAAATGGATTATTTGGATGCTAGAATAAATAACTATATTAAAGGTTTTCAAAAACTAGAACCAAATTTAGCGCTTTCTATTGGTATTGTTTCTCCTCTTGGAGAACATTTGTCATATTTTTCGGAAGTGTTTCCGGATATCGGAGGATACCTCTATGAAGTTGGGTCTATCACAAAAGTGTATGTATCTTGTTTTATAGCAAAGCTTTTGCAAGAGAAAAAAATATATCTTGAAGATACCATTGACAAATATTTGGATTTACCAAAAGGAAAAGTATATCCAACGCTGGTGAGTCTTATGACTCATACATCGGGTTACGCTCCTTGGTTATCCGTTCGCTTTATATGGGCATACATCCTCAAAAACAAAAACATGAAACTTAACTTATATAAAGGTATCAAGAGTGATCACTTATATAAGCAAATAAATGCTATTCAACTAAAAAAGAAAAAGTATAAATATCATTACACAGATATTAATGGTGCCATTTTAGGGGAAATAATATCCAAAGTTGAAAAAACCCCCTTTCATATAGCTATGAACGACTTTCTAAAAAACCACTTAAATTTACTAAATTCTTCACTGGCGGCCGGAACATCTCGCAATCTAGAAAGTTACTATCGAAAAAAGATTAGGTATCATCTAAATTGGGAAGTTGATGATGTCTATGCCGCTGCAGGTGGTGTTCTAACAACCATTTCTGATAGCTTAATATTTTTAAAGAAACAATTAGAACATAACCCTTCCTATCTAGCTCTTACACAGAAAAAATATGAAAGAATTCTGTTCAATGGACGTTCTATGGCAATGGGACTGGGTTGGCATATGTATCCAGATGGAAATTACATGTTTCATAAAGGTGGGACATCTTGTTTTCGGGCTTCATATCTAATTGAAAAGAAGAAAAAAATTGGAGTTGCTGTTTTAGCAAATGTTATTGGAAATCGTGAATATAATACTACCAAACTTTCTATGATGCTCCGTAAAAAAGTCAAGGAATTGCTTTTGGAGGATACTGCAAAATCAACCATTAATAAGCGATTAAGAGAGATTCCGAATTGGATTGGAATGGATTGCGATTAATGATCAATTCTAAACAAATACAGATTAATAATTATACTTTGATACTGGTTATCAGCCCCACCAAATTTAACCATATTCCGAGAATTTAGCGGTTTTAATACACCGTATATGAATTCTCGATTTTTGGTTTTTAAAAGATACTTTTTAAATATTCGTTGTTCTAAATTGCATTTATGATAGAATTAATAATAATAAGAAATGATATAATAAGGAAAGAAGAAGTTTACTATATAAAATCGTTTTAAATGAATAGTCAATAACAATAAACCTAAAAATAACCAACTCCATAATTCCTTTAGTGACTTAGTAATTAAATATATTGTGGAACATCAATAGATAAAATACAATTAGATAGAGGTGATAATATTGAAAACAGAAGATGTTGGTAATAAAATAAAACAATTAAGAAATAAGAATAGATTAACTCAGGCAGAATTGGGTAAAAAACTTGGGGTTACATATCAAGCGATATCTAATTGGGAAAATGGAAGAAATACGCCGGATTTACAAATACTTATAAAAATTGCAGAAGTATTCAACATTAGTGTTGATGAGTTGTTACTGTTAGTGGATCCTCATGAAGAGGAATATCAAACAATACATTGGGCTATACGTTTTTTTGTCTATCCAATTTTTTTGCTACCATTACCAAGTTTTTGTATTAGTCAATTTTTTTTGTTTCAGCAACCACTTTTTCCGATGATTTCTTATGCAATATTAATCGAAGTAATTCTATTATTATTAATTGGTTTTGTTAGGATAAAATCTAGAAAAAAATTCTATTTATTGTTCACATTGTTCTTGTTTGCCTTAACACTAGCATCCTATTTACCGTTTGTACATTATTTTAATTTAACGGAAATTCCGTATCTACATGAAGTAAATCAAATTGAATCAACATATCAGTTTCAAAACACTCGACCAGAGAGTTTAGATTTTAAATATGACAATCGTAATATTGCAATTATGTATAATCCTGAATACGCTGATATTTATTGGTTTGATATCAATAATGAGTTAGAAGAAATGGAAACCGTTATTTCTACAGCGGGTAAACCAGTGTTGGATGTAGAAAAAGTTGGAAATATGCTATATTACACAACTTATGAATATGTGAATCAAGAGTTTAGAGGTACTTTTGAATTATATCGTGTAAACTTAACAGATTTTACAACCGCATTTGTTCTGAGTGATACAAGACCATATAAATTGTTTAGTAAAGATGATACATTGTATCTATATTCTCTACAACAAACAACAACGTATGAGAATAGCAGTATATATATGTTAACGGGAAACAATATTACCTTAATTAAAGATTTAGATGTAAACATAATTGATGCTTATTATTCCAACGATTTATTTACTATATCAGTAAATTTACCTGATTTTAAAAATAACGTATATACATATAATGACTTATTTGAGTATCAGTTTAAGTATTTTGAGAACGATGATCAGGAGACATTTTATCTAGAACAGGAAGAAACAAAATTACTCACAACGTATTACGGTGAAGTGGTACACTTGTTTGATGATATTCAACCAACTGGATATATGGCAGAAGTAGAAAATCTGCATAATGTAGGCGATATGTTCTATATAGATTCAGGCACTTTACTAAGTATGAATTTTACCGAATTAAGCATGCATTCATTCTATTTAAAAAATTGGCGAACAGGAGATGGTCAATTTATATTTGGCACTAATCCATATGTCAAATATATTTGCCTTGATGGAAACACCCTCTATCAATTGGAGCGTGTTTCTAGGCAAGTAGACAAACCTTTGATTTCTAATAATATTGTTAGAAACATACTACTATTTTCTTCACTACCATTTATCTCATTAATTGTAACTAGTGGAGTAACGAGAATAAAAAAGTCATAGATAATTGTTTCTAATACAAAGTTACTGATTAAGATTGTATCCTGCCAGGGCCTTTAACTCAATCATTTGTGCCCGTATCCGAGGTTTTGTAGTATGTTATATACTTTCATATTTGACCTCGGTTTTTTGTTTGGAGTTAACTGTTAATTTTGAATGATTTTTAAGAAAAAAATATAATGTATTTCATGTTGTTTCAATAGTTTTTTTGAAAACAGTTATTTTGATTTTTAGAAAAATCAATATAAAAAAATATATTATAAAAATTAGGTGTAGTAGAGGTAGTGGAGGAACTATAATCTAAAGCATAGATAATCATTTTTATAGAATAAATAACAATGAGTCGTATCACATTAAATAATGAAAAAAGTATAATTTTTGATAGATAGGAATTAATCTTTATGTTATAATTTTTATGAGTAGGTAATATAAGTATTACCAAGGTTATAATTCAATAGAAAAAAACGATAATAACAGATAGTAGAATAAGTGAATTTAATTCATTTTTTAATAGTTTTAATTAAGACAAAATATTCTAGGAGGATTTACAAATGGCTATTGTTAGACCGTTTAAGGCATTACGTCCACGTAAAGATTTAGTTGAGAAAGTTGCATCGCCCCCTTTTGATGTGATGGATAGGAAAGAAGCCAAAGATATGGCTAAAGGAAACCCTTATAGTTTTCTTCATATTGTAAGATCAGAAATTGATTTTCCGTCTTCAACGGATCCTTATTCACCAAAAGTATATGATAAAGCTCGAAAGAATTTAAAAGTGTTTGAAGAGGATGGAATTTTAGTTCAAGATGAAAAACCATGCATCTATATTTATCGGCAAATTATGGACGGAAGAGAGCAAACAGGCTTTGTTGGTTTAACATCTGTAGATGATTATGAAAACAATATAATTAAAAAACATGAACTAACACTTTTGCAAAGCGAGCAAGACAGAATAAATCATTTTGATGCTTGTGATGCAGATACTGAACCGATTTTTTTATCAT
>CAZSVN010000092.1:4944-5539 GCA_964610285.1 uncultured Candidatus Izemoplasmatales bacterium | reverse complement strand
GTAAGGGAGTATGGTGGGTATTTATACATGGTCCATTTAAGTTCAGGGTATACATTAGAAAAACTAAAAGCAGAATATTCGGATATTCTAAACAAACGTTTTTATGTGGAGAGTTGTCCTCATTATTTTCATTTGAATCAGTCACTGCTATAACGTGAATGCGGGTATTTATATACCTTAGCTCCACCGTTTAGAAGCAACGATTAATTTCGTATTTTGAAACAAAATATTGATTTTATCTATTCTATAGGAACCGATCATTGTGCATTCTTTAAGGAAGATAAGAAACACGTATTCTTAAACGAAATACCTCTTGGTATTGGTGGAATTGAGTATTCGTTTGATTTGATGTATAAATTGTTTAAAGAGAAGATTATTGATAAAATGTCGTGTAATCTCTTTAAATTGTATGGTTTTCATGATCGTGGGGTCATTGAAAAAGGGTATTTAGCAAATCTATTTGTCTATGATTTAATGGACAATGAGATGGATGATTTTCATGGATTTACGGATTATTCACCTTACCATAACATGGCTAGACTTGGAAGAGTAATTCACACAATTCATCGTGGAAAATTCATCATAAGAAATATGA
>CAZSVN010000092.1:0-4934 GCA_964610285.1 uncultured Candidatus Izemoplasmatales bacterium | reverse complement strand
TTGAACTCAATATTGTTTATTTTGTTACAAAGTTAGCAGCAATAATTCAAGTTTTGTTCTGAATCTTTTCTTTGTTAATTGTGAAATCAGGATTAAAGGGCTAAAAGACAAAGTGGAAGAGCAACAGGGAATAATAAATAATAAGAAATATGAATTTTAAATATGCAAGAGGAACTAAGATATGAAAGGGTGTTGCAAATGAAAGCATTGATTAATTGTCGATTATATGACTATAAGAATTACATGGAGAATGCCTATGTAGTTTTTGATGAAAAAATTATCGAAATTGGAGATATGTCTGATTTTAAAAAAGGAAAGATTGATGAAGTCATTGATGTCAATAATGATGTCGTGTTACCTGGCTTTGTATGTAGTCATACGCATCTATATTCTGCGTTTGCAAGAGGCTGGAACACTCCATTTAACCCAAAAACATTTAAAGATATATTGAAACAACTATGGTGGAAACTAGACCATTTCTTAGATTTGGATATGACATATTATTCTGCATATTCTTTCGGATTGGATCAATTAAAGAAAGGTACGACGACATTTATAGATCATCATGCCAGTAATTACGTAACAGGCTCTTTAAATCAAATAAAAAAAGCATTGGTGGATGATTTAGGAGTCAGAGCGATTTTAGCGTTTGAAACAAGTGATCGGTTTGATGTGGATGAAACCATATTAGAAAACTATAATTTTATTCGCAATAATCATACCGATAAAGTAAGCGGATTGTTTGGTTTGCATGCATCGTTTACATTGTCCGCTGACACTTTAAAAAAAGTAAAATATAAACTCAATGGTGCGGGAATTCACATTCACGTTGCCGAAAGTATTAAAGATGAAGAAGATTGTATGAAAAACTATGGAAAAAGCGTGGTAGAACGATTGAATGATTTGGGATTGATTAACGATAACAGTATCCTTGTGCACTGTGCAAATGTTTCGGAAAAGGAACTCGATATTGTTAAGAAAAACAATGCTTATATCGCAATCAATGTAACATCCAATATGAACAACGCAGTGGGTCTTCCAAATATTCGGTTAATGGATGATAAAGGGATTAAACTCATTATCGGAAATGACGGTTTAATTCAATCTATGCCTATCGAATATTTGAATGCGTATTATACATCTCATTTACAAACAAGAAATCCAGTTGGTTTTCCATTAAATAGTATCAAAAAAGCGATATTGAACAGTTATGAATTTGTTGGGAAACAATTGAATATTAAAATTGGTGAATTCAAAAAAGGTTTTGTAGCTGATTTGATTACCATTCCTTATCAAGATTTTACTCCATTGAATAAAGACAATATGTTTGGTCATGTATTTTTCGGTATGTTTCCTGGATTTACTCCAATAAACTTAATTGCTAATGGTCAATTTATGGTCAATAACTACCAAACCATCAAGGATTTAGAATCCAAAAATATTCAAGCATTGCAAGAAGCAAAACGTCTGTGGAAGACGATAGAGAAAGAAGGAAATAACCTTGAATTTAAAGACTAGATTCGATGCTTGGGAATTTAGAAATTCTTTAAATCAAACCGTAGAACCTTTAAATAAAGACTTTTTTGTAACAAAAATCAAATATAGAGTAGGTAAAGACTAATGAGTGCAAAAATGAGACCGATTCCATTTAACAAGCTAATGAATTGGATGAAAACGGAATATCAAAATGATCATTCGATATTCGGAGTTCATGCAAGTAAATTTTATAAAAATAAATCAGGTACGATGATGGAGATGTTTGGTGATTCTATTAGTTCACCAGTTGGCCCAGCAGCTGGACCAAACTCGCAGTTGGCTCAAAATATTATCGCTGCTTATTTAGCTGGTGCTAGATTTATGGAACTGAAGACCGTACAAATTATGGATGGTGAAGAATTAGCAGCATGCGTTCCACGTCCATGTATCAATGTCGAAGATGAGGGATACAATGTGGAATGGTCCACAGAACTAGAAGTTTCTGAAGCTCGAGATGAATATGTGAAAGCTTGGTTTGCAATCCATGTGGTGGCAAAGGAATTAGGCATTTCTGATGTCAGAGATTTTATCTTCAATATCTCAGTAGGATATACATTAGAAGGAATTAAAACACCAAAAATCGACTCATTTATCAATGATATGATCGATGCATCTAGTACTTCAGTATGGAATGAATGCAAACAATATTTATTGGAAAATTTGGATATGTTTGACAATGTTACTGTCAAAGATATTGAACAAATAGAAACGTCTATTTCACCAAGTATTACCATATCCACTATGCATGGATGTCCTCCTGAGGAAATCAATTCCATTGTGGAACATCTTGTTAGTGTAAAAGGGATGCATACTTATGTGAAGTGCAATCCGACCTTATTAGGTTATGATTACGCAAGGAATATGCTTGATCAATTAGGGTATGATTATTTGTCCTTTGATGAACATCATTTTAATGATGACTTGCAATGGAATGATGCCATTCCAATGTTTACACATTTACAGAAATTAGCAAGTGAAAAAGGATTGGTGTTTGGACTCAAATTAACAAACACATTTCCTGTTCAAATTAAGCGTTCAGAACTTCCTGGTGAAGAAATGTATATGTCAGGACGTGCACTGTTCCCACTAAGCATCAGTTTAGCGCAAAAATTGACAGAAGCCTTTAAAGGGTTAATGCCATTGTCTTATTCTGGTGGTGCAGATGCTTTAAATATCAAAACTATTTTTGAAACAGGGATTCGTCCGATTACAATGGCTACTACAATCTTAAAACCTGGTGGATATGAAAGAATCAATCAAGTTGCTGTGCTCTGTGAACCATTATTAGAGGGTGGATTTAAGAAAATTAGTTTAAATAAACTTACGACAATTGTGGAAGGGTTACCTACCTATAAATATAATCAAAAAGACATTCGCGAAGCAGGATCAAGAAAATCTGGGTCTGCATTACCGTTATTTGATTGTTTTAAATCACCATGTAATGCAAGTGATGTGGGGTGTCCTATCGAACAACAGATTCCCGAATATTTGAATCTGGTTTCAAAAGGGAAGTACAAAGAAGCATTTGATGTGATTGCCATTGATAATGCAGTACCTGCAATCACCAGTACAATTTGTGATCATCAGTGTCAAAGCGTATGTACAAGAGTAGATTATGATGAAAGTTTATCTATTAGAGATATTAAGAAAGTAGCTGTTTTAGCTGCTCAAGATGATTTTATTAAAGAGACCAAAATTAAGAATCTTAGAACTGCAAAAAAAGTAGCAGTGATTGGAGCGGGTGTTGCAGGTATTGCAACTGCCTTATTCTTGAGGCGCAACGGGGTACACGTCGATGTGTTTGAAAAACGTGATAAACCGATGGGTGTAGTGACTTATGTGATTCCGGAATTTAGGATTCCAGCGCAAATGATTGAAAGAGATTATCAAATGGCTGTAGCTGCAGGAGTGAATTTCCATTTTAACGTAGCCGCCGATTTTAATGTTAATCTTCTAAAAAAAGAGTTTGATTATGTAGTAATTGCGATTGGATCATGGTTAAAAGGATTCAATCCATTAAAAATAGGTAAAGAGCTAGCATACGAAGCATTAGACTTTTTAGAAGAATCTAAAAAAAGTAATTTATCTCTAAATCTTGGAAAACATGTTGTAGTAATAGGTGGTGGCGATGTATCCATGGACTGTGCTAGAAGTGCGATGCATACAGATGGTGTTGAGGATGTAACCATGCTCTATCGTCGAGTTCGAAGAGTTATGCCAGCGACCTATGAAGAATTCAGTTTAGCTACTTCGGATGGTGTAGTTTTTAAATTCTTAACATCACCAGTTAGTTTTGATGGAAAAACGTTAACCTGTGTAAAAAATGAGTTAGTTGATAATAAAGCTAAACCAACGGAAGAAACATTTGAAATACCATGTGATTCTATTATTAATGCGATTGGAACCCAAGTAGATAAATCTGTTTATGAACGCAATCATTTCAAACAAAATAAGTGGGGTTATCCAATTATCAATGATAAGAACGAAACTTCTATAGAGCATGTATATGTAGCTGGTGATGGTAAGGCAGGAGCGAAAACAATCGTAAAAGCTGTCGCAGATGCGAAACTGATTGCAATTGATATCTTAGATAAATTGGGGTTAAGTAATGATTTTGTGAAAGCTACTGTCACGCAAAATCAGGCTACATTATATAATAAAAAAGGTACTTTGGAAGAAAGATTAGAAGCAAAAGTTGATGGGTTACGTTGTTTAACATGTGATCAAGTTTGTGATATATGTGCAGATGTTTGCCCGAACAGAGCAAATATAAGCATTCCAGTTCCATCGGAATTGTTTGGCCAAGCTCGGCAAATTCTTCATGTGGATGGTATGTGTAATGAATGTGGCAACTGTGGGACTTTCTGTCCTCATAGTGGTTTGCCATATAAGGACAAAATCACATTATTTTGGACCGAAGATGATTTTATTGATTCCACGAATGTTGGATTCCTTCCCAAAAGTCAAAATCAATTTAAGGTTCGCGACGAATTAGGGAATGTAGTTCTTTATACAATTGGAGACAAGACCGTCTCAAAAGAAGTAGCAACAATTATCGATGTTGTTAGCAAAGAGTATTCCTATTTAATAAAGTAATAGGATTCAGTTTTACGAAAGTGATTTGTATAATGGTTTCTAAGGAGGCAAGACAGATAGTGACGAAAAAATTTCAGGACGCGCAGTCTATGTAGCTGATATTAAAATGGATGGAATGTTACACGCTATTACTTTGCGAAGCTCAATTAGTCACGGAGAGATTAAACATATCATTTTACCAGATATTCCAAAAGGATATTATTTAGTATCTGCGAAAGATGTTCCTGGAAAAAATGTAGTGAAAATCATTTTAGATGATCAACCTGTATTCACAGAAAAACTTATCACTTATTATAAAGAAC
>CAZSVN010000091.1:0-5540 GCA_964610285.1 uncultured Candidatus Izemoplasmatales bacterium | reverse complement strand
AGATCATTTTCTTTATCTAACCCTAATAAAACGATGTAGGCATCTTCAAAATACGTAGTAGCTGATTTATTTAGTGTTATATTAGCTTCATATAACGTAGCTAACTCATCTAGCGGTTTTTTGGATGCCCAAACAAAATTATTCATTGCTAACCTCCATTATAATACAAATTTAAGATATGTTACATTATATCATATAAATATTAAATTATCAACAAATACAAAACATTATTTTTAATTATTTTTAATTATTTCACAAATATAAAAGAAAGTGTATAATATAAATGGGTGATATTATGAATGAAAAAAAATATTCTTTTAATATATCTAAATCTTTAAATAAAAGATTTAAGGGGAGCTTACTAGGTAGGTTTTTAAGAACGATAGATGATTATAAATTAATAGAAGCAAACGATAAAATTTGCGTTGCTTTGAGCGGCGGGAAAGATTCGCTTATTTTGGCTGCCTTATTCGAAGAATATAAACTACATTATAATAGCGATATAGAAATTGTTTATCTTACCATGAACTCTGGTTTTACAGAAGGATTTTTAGAAAACCATTTAAAAAACTGTGAAAAAATAGGAATTAAAACAGAAGTAATTGATTCGAATGTATATGAGATAGCAAATCATCTGGATCCAAAAGCACCTTGTTTTTTATGTGCTAGAATGAGAAGAGGATTTTTATATCAAAAAGCGAAAGATTTTGGTTGTAACAAACTAGCTTTAGGGCATCATTTTGACGATGCAATCGAAACTACTCTTATGAATATGTTTTATACAGGAACGTTTAAAACAATGTTACCCAAAGCGAGATCTAAGAACTATGAAGGATTAGAATTAATTCGTCCTATGTATTTAATTAAAGAAAGTGATATTGAGAAGTTTGTCATGTATCACGAGCTAACATTTGTATCAAAGGGTTGCGAGTTTCAAAATAGAAATGAAGACTCTAAACGAAGAGAAATGAAAGAATTGATTACAAAGCTTAGAAAAGTTTATAAGAATATTGATATTAACATATTTCGGTCATCGGAAAATATCAATTTAGACTCCGTTTTAGGATACTATAATGAAGAGAAGAAAGTAAGTTTTTTAGATGAATATTAGATGAACAAATTAAAAAAAGCACAATATCGATGGAATTCGATGTTGTGCTTTTGCTAAAAAGGTTTCACATGAAACATTATTTTCCTAAACAAAACTTTGAAAATAATGTAGATATTAAATCCTCAGCTGTGCTTTGCCCTGTTATTTCACCTAAGGACGACCAAGCTTTTCTCAAATCAATCTCAATCATATCTATTGGCACAGAATGATTACAAGCTTCTAACGCTTCCGACAAAGCTTTTTTGGTTTCTTCTAGTTTTCCAATATGTCTTGTATTAGAAAGAATAGTGTAATCCTCGGATACAATGGATTCGTCAATAAACAATCGTTTTACTTCTTTGGCTAACACATCAATTCCAAGATTATTTTTTGCGGATATATTGATTATATTTTCGTTTCCTAAATCAATTTTATTTCCTAAATCAATTTTATTTCCAATTAAAATTCTGGTCTTATTCTTTGTTAAATCCAATAGCGCACTATCTAAATCTGTAAGGTGATTTGATTGGTCCATTACGAGCAATACTAAGCTCGCTTTTTGAATGGCTTGCATTGTTTTTTCGATTCCTATTTTTTCAACAATATCTTCCGTCTTTCTGATTCCAGCAGTATCTATTAGTTTTAGTATAATGCCATCTAAATCAAGTTCTGCTTCAATTAGATCTCTTGTTGTTCCAGATATATCAGTAACGATAGCTTTATCTTCACGAAGCAATGAATTTAATAAACTAGACTTACCAACATTAGGCTTACCTATAATGACTGTTTTTATTCCATCTCTAATCACTTTTCCTGTATTAGCTTCACGTAAGATGTTCTGTATGTTTTCAATTAAACTTATAATGCGAGGTGTGATGATTTCGTTTGTTAATTGTTCCACATCATCGTACTCTGGATAATCAATATTCACTTCAATATTCGCTATGATATCCAATATTTGAGACTGTAGGCTTTCGACCAATCGATGAACGTCTCCTCTTAATTGCTTGTTAGCCAAACTTAATTGCGTGAATGTTTTGGCGTTCACCATATCCATAATACTTTCAGCTTCTGTTAAATCTAATCTGCCATTGAGATAAGCTCGTTTTGTAAACTCACCATTCTCGGCCATACGAGCACCATGTTTTATAAGGAGTTTGATTACTTCATTTGCAATAAAATTTCCACCATGGGTAGAGATTTCGACCACATCTTCGGTAGTAAATGACGTAGGAGATCGAAACAAAAAAACCATAACTTCATCAATTATTTTTCCTTGGTCATGGATAAACCCGTATTTAATTGTATGTGATGGTGCTTTCTCCAAATTGGATCCCTTAAAAATCCTATTAACAATAGGAAAAGCTTCATCTCCAGAAACCCTAATGATGTTTACAGCACTTACACCGTTCGAAGTTGTTTTCGCAACTATTGTATCAAATATCATATCTCTCACCACTAATATTTTAACATATTTTTCTTAAAATATTGTATAATACTTTTAGGTGATAATTATGAGGACACAAAAAAAACCATTTAAATTTTATTTTTACATTTTTATTTTTTCTATTGTTATAGTTGCAGCATATTCTGTTTATATGATTTTTGCAAAAGACGCAAATGTAAGCGAAGTATATACGCTGTGGTTTATGCCGTTTATATTCACGGGATTTTATTATGGTAGCGACTTATTAATTGACAAGTTTGCTAACCGTAAAAAGAAAGTAAACTACGAAACCAAATTCTTAGAAGCAATTAGCGAAAGAATGAGAGATTCAAACGAATTTCTTGTAGAAGAATTTAGAAAACTTCAACTCAATGGGAAGTTTCAAGAAGAGCTTAAAAAAGCATATTTTATCTATGAAAAAGAAGAAATAGATACATTTGCTATCGATAGGCTTGAAAAAAAATATCGCAAAGACACATTGGAATTTAGGGCAATGAAATATGTGGTAGAATATTTAAAAGAAAGTAAAAAAATGCCCGAAAGCGAGTAAAAATAGTCTAAAATAATGGTATAATATTTATAAAGAGGATGAACGAAAATGAGACATCTAGGATTGGTAATTAGCAAGGGAGTTAGTTACGGCAAAGTATTGTTTGTTTCTAGCAATAAATCATCAACAATTACTTGTCTAGATTCGGAGAATCAACTAGATTTATTTCATGATGCAATCAATAGAGTTACTTCAAATATTGAAGAAGATATTAAGAATGCTAGAGATGTTTCTGACGAACGTGTAGTAGGAATATTTGAAGCACATAAACATATCGTGAATGATCCTGTAGTATTAAATGTGGCAAAACAATATATTTCCAATAATGTCGATGCTTTATCCGCATATAAACAATCTGTTAATGAAATTTTAGAAAAATTTAAATCAATTAAAGATCCATATATGCTAGGTAGAATTGTAGACATCATTGATGCTACCGATAGAGTGAAAGCAATATTAGAGGGTAACGCTATATATGTAGTAGAACAACATAGCGAGCCAAGAATTCTAGTGATGAAAGAATTAAAACCTAGCATCATATTTTCTAGTGAAAAATTGAATATAAATGGCTTTGTTGCAGAAAAAGGATATTTTACCCAACACTCTGGTATTATTGCAAGGTCATTGAAGATACCCGGAATTGTCTATAATGATATTTATGAGATCATTTCAGAAGGTGATCACTTATTAATTGATGGGGATAAAGGGGAACTATTTGTTAATCCAAACGAAAGCAAAGTAAAAGAATATTTAGAAAGAGGCGATTAGATGAGTTACAAAGCTTTATACAGAATTTATAGACCGCAAGACTTTAATGAAGTTGCTGGACAAACTCATATTACACAAACACTAAAAAATGCATTAGCTAACGATCAAGTTGCTCATGCATATTTGTTTAGCGGTCCTAGAGGAACCGGAAAAACATCTATCGCTAAAATATTTGCAAAAGCAGTAAATTGTGTTCATGCTCCAATAGATAATCCATGTAATGCATGTGAGAATTGTATTGGAATTCAAAGTGGTGTTATTAGTGATATAATAGAAATAGATGCTGCTAGTAATAACGGAGTAGATGAAATAAGAGAAATTCGAGACAAGGTGAAATATTTACCTGGTTATGTAAAATATAAAGTATATATAATCGATGAAGTTCATATGTTAAGTACAGGAGCTTTTAATGCTTTATTAAAAACATTAGAAGCGCCACCAGCACATGTGATCTTTATTTTATGTACACCAGAACCTCAAAAAATACCACTAACGATTCACTCAAGATGTCAACGATTTGATTTTAAATCCATTACTACAAAGGACATTGTTTCTAAGTTGAAAGAGATTGTTTTAAGTGAAAATATTGGCATAGAAGACGATGCTTTGAATCAAATAGCACTCTATGCTGAGGGTGGATTGAGAGATGCGATTAGTATGCTTGATCAAGTTAGAGCGTATAATCCTGATTATATTACAGTTGATGATGTAAATCAGATATCTGGTGCAGTTTCATTTGAAATGCAGATAGAGCTAGCGGATGCCTTAATTCAGGGAAATTCCACAAAGGCTATTGAATTATTAAATAACCTTATAACGGAAGGTAAAGAAACAAGGAAAATCGCTATAAACCTGATAGAATTCTTCAGAGATATCTTGATGAAACGGAACCTAAGAACATTGGACGAAAGCAACTTATTGTATAAAAATGAAAGATTTATTCAATTGTCCAAAATGATTGGTAATCAAAAGACTTTTTATATCCTTGATATTTTAAATAAAGCAGACAATGATATTAAGTGGAGTAACAACCCAAAGATATATTTGGAACTAGCTTTTATCAAAATTACTGACCAAGAAGTAGGCAGTGCAACAAAAATGATTTCTGTTATGGAAGACCTTGAAAACAGGTTGGTTGAAGTCGAAAAAGTGAAAGATATGTTCGATAGTATACAGAAGATAGAGACCGAAAATCGAATTTCTGAAATAGTCAATAAAGAGCCAGAAAAAGAGGATATAGATGTTCTAGAAGATGTCGTTTTTCTCGAAGAAGAAACAGATGAATTGAAAGAACCTGAGACAATTGAAAAAACGGATAAAGAAACACTTTGTGACAATTTAGATAACTCATATTCTATCGAATTTGTGGAACAAGTGCTCAATAATGGTAACCGAGACGACAAAGCAATTTTGATTAATTCTTGGTCTCATTTGAGAAAGTTTTCATCGTCTGAAGAAGAAAAAAACATTGCTCAATTATTAGAAACAGGAAGTATTGTTGCAAGTTCGGTAGATAAAATAATAATTACATTCCCTGGTACCGCGATTTGCAATAAATTGATGATGCCTATTTATAAAGAGTATGCAAAAAATGTTTTGAGTTCTGCTTTTGATAGGACGGTAGATTATATTGCATTACCGGATAGTGTTTTTGAAGATATTACGGAAGAGTTTAAGGCTCTTTG
>CAZSVN010000090.1:0-5543 GCA_964610285.1 uncultured Candidatus Izemoplasmatales bacterium | reverse complement strand
ATATTCGATTAAATTGGCAATTACTTCGGTATCGGTTTCGGATTCAAATCGAATCCCCAATAGATACTTTGTTACCAATTCTCTGTAGTTATCAATTACTCCATTATGAACAACGACAAAACGACCAGATGCACTCTTGTGTGGATGAGAATTCAAATGGTTTGGGGCACCGTGTGTAGCCCATCTTGTATGTCCAATTCCAAAATGATTTTCAAAATTATAATCAAAATCATTCTTTAAGTGATTGACACGACCTTTATCCTTATAAGTAATAAAACGGTCATTTTCCTGATCATGAAAACTAATTCCACAAGAGTCATAACCGCGGTATTCTAATTTTTTAAGCCCTTTTAATATTACATCCGTTGCTTTTAATTCGCCAACGTATCCAACTATTCCACACATAATGATGTCCTCCTAGATTGTTAACAAAACAATTATAACAAAAACAAATCTGTTTAGCAATTCATACTATAGATTTATTCACAAATAAAAAAGACATGTTCTTACAAGATGTCTTTTTTTGTAATATATAAACTATTTGTGAATAATAAAATCATTATGAATAAAACGTAATTTTGAATATCTCCAAATAGAACAAAATTTTCATTGGCATATATTGGATTAATGATATAGGTATATAACATTGTTAAGAACTTATTTGCTTCAAATAACATGACATTGTGATTCAATTCCATATACCAATACAGCATAATGGGGACAATACTAACCAATATATTTGGCGCTATAGATAATAGAATATTAGTGAAACACACATAAAACGCTGCTTGTAAAGTAATATAAAAGAAGATGTCTTTGTTGTGAGAAAAAGAAACTATAAAAGGGGTAAATTTCGAGGTAATCAACGACATAAATAGCGAAAATAATAACACATGCAGGATTACTACAACTAGCAATAATATTATTTTTGAATAAAACATCATCCATTTCTTTAAGGGTTTATCTACGAGGTACTTTGCTAAGTTGTTACAGGTGTTACTATTCATATATGCGGTTAAAAATATCGCTAATACCATCACAATGGTTTTGATTAAGGTTATGGATTCTTGAATATAGGATATTTCATATTCTCTTCGGTACATATCAATATCTGAAAATCCTAAAAAGATTCCACTTGCATTTAAAACTCCTAAAATAACTATCAAATAGAACAGCAGCATAATCAAGATTGTCGTTCGTTGAAATAGAAACTTAGCGTATAACGCAGTCATTGGGATCATCAACTAGTTTCCCTTCATAAAATTGGTACAATTTTCTTTGTTTTGATCGAAACATTTGTGGTTGATGAGTCGATACCACCACAAGACTCGTCTTTGATTTCTCTTTGATTAACGAAACTACTTTTGGTATCGATTCTTTATCCAGCGCAGCCAGAGGTTCATCCAATATCAAAATTTTAGGATCATGAATAAATGCCTGTAATAAATTAATCTTTTGCCTCATTCCGTTAGATAAAGAACCAATTTTCTTGAACTTATATTCCATCAAATCAAAGTAAGACAGATATTCATTGGTTCGCAGGTCCAATTCTTCTTTATATACTCCTTTGATTCTACCTATGGAGTGTAAAAATTCCATTACATTTAGAGATAAAGGCATAACATACTCTTCAGGAGCGTACCCAATTCGATATTTTTGCTTGTCAATTACACCTTTATACTGGACCAAACCCATAATACATTTGAATAATGTGGATTTCCCAGAACCGTTTTCTCCAATCACAATATTTAATTTGCCAGATTCAAATGACGTGGTAATACTCTGAATACCAATATGCTTATTATACTGTTTGGTTACTTCATGAATACTGATAGATATATTCTTGGATTTGTCCATAATGGTCCTCTAAATTGTAATTATTACTGAAGAATAAGAAATCATCAATTGTATAAGTATAAGAATGATTTAGATACTGATAGTTTAGTATCAACGGAAAACGATTGATTGATACAATAGATTCTTTGTATTGTATTGGTATGAAAAGCAAAGAATTGGAACTTAGCTCAAAATTAGATGAATGTTCTTTCTCTAAAAGTATTGGATAATCATAACCTAATAACTCATTAATGTTAGTATCGTAGCTAAGCTCTTCATTTAAAATAATGGCATGTTCCAAGTCGAAATATAATTGTGGATTTAAGCATTGAATCGATGTTAAAAATATGTCAAACGAACTTCGGTTTTCGATGCCTAGAACAATTCCAGTTATGTACTGTTGTCCTGAGTTATTATGTACTGTGGCATATAACCGCGTCATATCAATATGTTCAAAATTGTTAATTTCACCAAAATACAAATCAATATTGCCGAGTTGTATGCTTAACGTATCTTCATTCTTATAGATCAATTCCAAATAGGAATTTGTAAACGAAATCTGATCTAATTGAATAAAATCAAACGCAATGTTTACCATGCATAAATAATAGGTATTTCCTTGAAAATAGGTACTTTCCTCTTCAAATACAATCGAATCGATATCAACTTCCATTTGATTTTGTCCGTCGCATAAGGAACTTGTCGAAATCGTTTCTGAATCTGTTAAAAAGCTTTCTTTACTTGACACATAGATTGGAATACTGAATAATTCACCCTCCCTGGTCATCCACCTTGCATAATTGCTTCTAAAACTCAAAATATGAACCTCTGTAATGCTTTTCTCATCAAAATAGACAATCATACCACCAATAACTAAAAATGCTGCTATCGCGAAAAAATACAGTTTCCTCATTAGATTCTATCCTTGATGATTTCGTAATACTCCGTCGTCACTGTGAATGTTTCCCAACCACCGGACGTAGTGTTAACCCAACAAAAGAAATACTTGCCAACACCGTTATTGATCACACCTGTACCTCTGGTAACAATCTTTACGTAAGTTAAAGGATCCACAACGATTTCAAATTCATAGTTTTCAGATGTGGATGTAATAGTAGAATAAGAAACAGACGCTTTGATATCTGCATCAATGGTTCCCTTAAACTTCTTTACATTGCCAGTAGCTTTCACCTTAATCCCACCAGTAGCGGATAATTGATATTTTGTTTCCTCTTTTGTGTTTAGAGTAATATCATGTTTGATGGTTGAAAACCCATTGTTATATATTTTAAGTTTGGTTTCGGAAATAAACTCTACTTCTTCATTATCATTGATGACATCGATTTTCCAACCAATGAATTTCCTTTTCTTAATCTTGTCTTTATAGGTAGTAATTTCAGAGTTTGAGTATTCCTTTAATAATTTCCCATCATCCGAATCAAATACGATTTCTTGATAATTTTGATACTCTTCGGCTTGTATTGTTGTCAAGCATAAGGTGCAAGTTGTTATTAGTAACAGCGTCATTATCCAAAATTTTTTCATAAAAAAAACCTCCTCTTTTGTTAACATACTACCTAAGAGAAGGTTGATTTCTTTATATTATTTGATTTTCTTCTAAAAATTGCTTACATTCTTCATAACCTTGATTATATCGTGACATTGAATTATCGGTATTAAAATTTAACATTCTACCCAAACTACGTTTCGGTTTTAAGGAGTAAAAGGTGATTTCTGGATAACGAGATCGATAAAAATACGGCAGGCGATCCAAATGTAATACAATAATACGGTCGCAACCACCCTCAATCAAAGGCGCTACCGGTACGTTATCGTAAACGCCACCATCAAAGTATTGTTTGCCATCAATATTGGTAGGAGAAAATACTACGGGTATGGAACAAGATGCCAATACTTGTTTATAGATATGGTCTTTATCTTGTTGCCAAATTGGTGAATATTTTACTTGTGCTTCATGCTTTATATAGTGTTTAAATGAGGTTTTTAATAACGATAATACACCACCATCCTCTTCTCCACCAAGAGCTAACGTAACGTATACTTCTTTCGTTCTTAATACTTTTATATTCAAGTTTTCTTTTAATTCTTTTTCTAGTTTTTCAATGGTATAGAGTCCATTGGTCATGAGTTTTGTTCGTTCCTTTAATAGACGTTTAAAAAAGTTCTCCGTTGAACTCAGTACCTCATCCGGCATATTAAACCAGATTTTACGAACTTTTTCAATCGAAGTGGACGCTAACATAACTGCGTTTACTGCGCCGATACTCGTCCCAGAAAATGCTTCGATTTTATCCCATATTCCAGCTTCTTGTAAAGCCATGCAAGCCCCGATTTGATAAGCTCCACGACTTCCCCCGCCTGTTAAGCATAAACCAAGTTTCATAGTTCCTCCTAATAGGATCTTTTCTTTCCTTTAAAATAAGCAGATTCAATTGTACCGCCACCTAAACATACTTCTCCATCATAGAATACTGCAGATTGTCCTGGTGTAACTGCTCTTACATTTTCATGGAATATAACTTCCATTTTTTCATTGTCTAGCCATGTAATTGTAACTGGAACATCCTTTTGTCGATAACGAAATTTCGCTGTACAGGTGAACTCACCATGGATTGCTTCCTTAGGAATCCAATTTACATCTTCAATAATTGCTTTATCTGAAAACAAATCTGGATGATTGATTCCCTGTCCTACAAAAAGACGGTTGTGGTCCAAATCTTTTCCGATTACAAACCAAGGTAGGTTTTCATAATCTTTCATTCCACCTAGTTGCAGTCCTTTTCGTTGGCCAATTGTATAATACATTAATCCATCATGGGACCCAATCACTTTGCCATCATCTGCGACAATATCTCCTGGTTTAGCAAAAATGTAGTTTTTTAAGAAATTCGTAAAATTTCGTTCGCCTATGAAGCAAATACCTGTGCTATCTTTTTTCTTAGCGGTAGGCAAGTGATGTTCTTCTGCAATCATACGAACCATGTTTTTCTTTATTTCACCTACCGGAAATAAAGTGTTTTGAAGCTGTTCTTGACTTAATTGTGATAAGAAATAGGTTTGATCTTTATTATTATCAATACCCCGTAATAATTGAACCTCTCCATTTACAACTCTTGTTCTTGCATAATGACCATACGCAAAAAAATCAGCACCTAATTCTTTAGCTACTTCTCGAAAACTTGCAAATTTGATATATTTATTACACAAGATATCCGGGTTTGGTGTTCGACCTTTCTTATACTCTTCGATAAAATAGGTGAAGACGTTATCCCAATACTCATCTACAAAATCATGTCTATGTAATTTGATGCCCAAATGGTTCGCTACAGCTTGTGCATCATTGTAATCTTCTTCTTGAGGACAGATATCATTTAAAATATCCGGATTCCCTAGAATATCATTATTGGTCATAGAATCCCAGTTTCGCATAAACAAGCCTTCTACTTCATAGCCTTGTTCTAGCAGTAAGTAAGCAGACACACTGGAATCTACTCCTCCACTAAGACCTACAATTACTTTCTTTTTCTTCATTTTGACCTCTTAATATCAGAAGGCATTCGAAAATCACTTCTTGGTGACAAGGCACTTTCAAATACTTTCGGTGAATCTGGACTTGCTGTCCGTTTGAATTGTTGCGAATAGAACCGTTTGAAGAAGTTTTTTACATATTGATTGGCTTCTTCTAC
>CAZSVN010000089.1:0-5642 GCA_964610285.1 uncultured Candidatus Izemoplasmatales bacterium | reverse complement strand
ATGGTTTAGTAACAACACCAATTGTTAAACATCCCATTTCTCTAGCAATTCTAGCAACTACAGGTGACGCTCCAGTACCAGTGCCTCCACCCATACCAGCGGTAATAAATACCATATCTGTTTCTGCTAGCATATCTTTTATTTCATCTTCTGATTCCAGTGCTGCTTGTTTCCCAACATCTGGATTTGCTCCAGCACCAAGACCTCTAGTAAGGGTTTTACCTAATTGAAGTCTGATATCAGCTTTGGAAAGTCTTAATACTTGAGCATCGGTATTCATAGCGACAAATTCAACTCCGCGAACTTCGTTCTCTATCATACGATTGACTGCGGAACCACCACCGCCACCGATTCCAATAACTTTTATTGTAGGTTTTTGATTAAATTTATCATTCATATTGAACATAATGTACCCCCACTGTATATTTCATAGTAATATCTTATCATATTTATATTAAGAAATAAATATATTTGTCTAAAACTCTCACTTATGACCGTAATATTTTTGAAAGAATTCATCTTTAAATTCTAATAAACGATCATTTTTTATTGCTTGTTTCACTTGTTTCATCAAATCTTTAAGAAAATACAAGTTATGGTAAGTGACAAGACGTTGACCTAACATTTCTTTCCCTTTGAAAAGGTGTCTTAGATAACTTCTAGTATGATTCTTACATACGAAGCAATCACATTCGGAGTCTAGTGGCCCCATATCACTCTCATATGTTTTATTTTTGATAACAATTTTTCCACCAGAAGTCATCGCTGACCCGTGTCTAGCAATTCGAGTCGGTAGCACACAATCAAACATATCAATGCCATTTAGCACACCCATAATCAAATCATCAGGGGAACCAACACCCATCAAATACCTCGGTTTGTCTTTTGGCATAATATCTTTCAAGTATTCTAGCATTTCATACATCTCTTCTTTGCTTTCACCAACGGACAAGCCACCGATAGAATATCCTGGGAAATCTATTTTGATTAGTTCTTCAATACACATTTTACGTAAATCTTTAAATGGTCCTCCTTGGACAATACCAAATAACGCTTGGGTATCAGGAAATTGATGTACGTCTTTTCCTCTTTTAGCCCAACGGATTGTTCTTTCTACGGAGTTCTTCATATACTCATAATCAGAATGAAAAGGTGGACACTCATCAAAACTCATGATGATATCCGCTCCGAGATTGTTTTGAATTTCAATTGCTTTCTCTGGTGTTAAATATAATGTCGAACCATTTAAATGGTGACGAAACGTCACTCCTTCTTCGGTAATATTACGAATATCAGCTAAAGAAAACACTTGAAATCCACCGGAATCGGTAAGTAAAGCTCCATCCCAATTCATAAAACCACGGATACCCCCGTGTTGTTTGACAATATCGTCACCTGGTTGTAACCAAAGGTGATATGTATTTCCTAGAATAAGTCCTTCACTAACTTCTTTGATTTCTTTAGAACTAAGTGTTTTAACAGTTGATTGCGTTCCTACTGGCATAAAAATCGGTGTTTCAAAACTTCCATGAGGAGTATGTAAAATTCCAAATCTAGCTCCAGAATTCTTATCTTCATGGACCAATTCAAATTTAATAGCCATTAATTAAAGGATTTCTCCATAAACTTCACCGCTTACTGCAGCTGCATTTCCTTCATCGGTATCAATATGCATAGCAGATGCAAAATCATCTCGAACACGAATAACTACATCACCTAATATCGTTGAGCGATCAGAATTGGCTATTTTAACGGATACGATTTGTTGATCTACAACACCAAAATTTTTAGCATCTTCTGATGTCAAATGAATATGTCTTTTGGCTATAATCACGCCTTCTGGTATTTCTACTTCACCTTCAGGACCAACTAATTTGCAAGGAGCACTTCCACTAATATGTCCGGATTCTCTGATTGGCGCATTAATTCCAATACTTCTAGCATCAGTCAATGATATTTCTACCTGTGTTGCTTTACGAACTGGACCTAATATTGACACCCTAGTTAGTTCCTTTTTAGGACCAACTACTGTAACACGCTCATTTGCAGCATATTGCCCAGGTTGACTTAACATTTTTTTAATTGTCAATTGATATCCTTTTCCAAACAATATCTCTAAATGTTCTTGAGTTAAATGACAATGTCTTGCGGATACTTCGACAAGTACTTTCTTTTCCATATATACCTCCATAATTTATCATACATATTTTACTACTTTTTGCGCTTATTGGCAAACTTTTCTTGTTTTTTCTTAGCTTGTCATATATAATAGTTTCATCTCGCAGTTCGAAACCATCCTGCGTCAACAAAACTAGGAGGAATTATCAATGCCAAATGAACTAATTTGGGTGCTGTTTGCACTGGTTAATTTTATATTATTTCTAATCATGTATAAAGTGTTTGGAAAAATGGGTATTTTCGTTTGGATTGTATTATCTACAATACTTGCGAATATTCAAGTAATTGAGATTGTAAATCTATTTGGGTTAGAAGCAACTCTCGGCAATATCATGTATGGCACTATATTTTTAGGTACCGATGTATTAAATGAAATCTATGGAAAGAAAGATGCTAAAAAAGCAGTATATTTAGGATTTATGGTTATGATATTTACATTAATCATTATGACTATAGCTTTGCAATTTATTCCAAGTACAAATGATTTTGGCCATGGAGCACTTAGCACTATTTTTGGGTTTTATCCCAAAGTTGTATTAGGCAGTTTAACGGCTTTTATTGTTTCTCAATCTTTTGATGTTTATTTGTTCCAAAAAATAAAACAAAAACTTCCCGACAATAAATTTTTATGGATTCGAAACAATGGATCAACAATTGTTTCTCAATTGATTGATACCGCTATATTCGTTCCAATCGCTTTCTTAGGTGAAGGGTTGGGAACAGAAGTTATTGTCAGCATTTTTATCTCAACGTATCTCATTAAAATTATGGTTGCTGCTCTGGATACACCATTTATCTATTTAGCAAAGAAAATCAAACCAATTTACGAAGACTAGAGGACTTGAAATAGTCTTCTTTTTTTTGCATAAAAAAAGCACTTCCATTTGAGAAGTGCACTATATATCAAAGTAATTAAGTTTGATAAACCAATTATTTTGCTTTTTTCATCTTTTTAGAAATCTTTTTTTGTTGCCTTGTTTTTTTAATTTCTTCAAAAAGACTTAAAGCTGCGTAATACATTTCAACATTTTCCATATTACTACCTCTTTTCCTATTATTTTTGATGCACCCATATTCTACTACTTTCAATTATAAAGTCAACTTTTTTGCCTTGATTTTTCAGTGAAAACGGTCTCAAAAAAATGTAAGCGTTTATTTTTTACATATTATTACATTCAAGTATATATTTTACTGTTTTTATGATTCTTTAGATATATAAATATTCGATATTCAAATAAATAGAGGGTTTATTTAATTTCATAGAAAAAGGCTTAGTTTTTTCAACTAAACCTTTTTTTATGTATTATAAAATTTTATCAATATTCATTCATTTTTTAATTATCATGGAATCTCCAAAAGAGAAAAAACGATATTGTTCTTGAATTGCTGTTTGATAAGCGTTAAAAATAATCTCTTTGGAAGAAAATGCAGAAACAAGCATTAATAGAGTCGATTTTGGAAGATGAAAATTCGTTATTAATGTATCCACAGCTTTAAATTCATAACCTGGATATATAAAAATATCCGTAAAACCAGAACATTCTTTAAAATGACTATATTTTTGGAGAATTGTTTCTAAGGTTCTTACAGATGTAGTACCTACCGCTACGATATCTCTACCTTCTTTTTTTGCAAGATTCAACACGCTTGCTGTATCTTGATCCATCATATAAAATTCAGAGTGCATTTTATGATTCAAAACGTCATCTACCATAACTGGTCGAAATGTTCCTAATCCTACGTGCAACGTAACGTATACCACAATAATACCTTTTTTTGCTAAATCATGAAGAAGAACTTTCGTAAAATGTAATCCAGCTGTTGGACTAGCCGCAGATCCAGTGATTTTTGAATAAACAGTTTGATATCTTGATTGGTCTACTAATTTTTCATGAATATAAGGTGGTAAAGGCATCTCTCCAAGTTGATCAAGTATCGTTTCCAATACTCCTACATAATCCAATTTGAAATGACTAATTCCATCTTCTAATTCTTCTGTGCATTCTAACGTAAGTAATCCTTCACCAAACACAACACGTGTGCCAACTTTTACACGTTTTGCAGGTTTAACTAAAGCTTCCCATAAATCCAAACCAAATTGATTGAGCAATAATATTTCAATATTCGCAAATGTGCCTTCTTTCACTCCATACAATCTTGCGGGAATAACTTTTGTATTGTTTAAAACCAATACATCACCTTTTTTAAGATATTCGCTGATGTTTGAAAAACGGTCGTGTTTCAATTCTAAACTTGTTCGATTGGTTACTAAAAGCCTAGAGTTTGAACGAACTTTTAGCGGTGTTTGAGCAATTAATTCTTCTGGTAGAATATAATCAAAATCATCTGTTCTCATTCTAAAATAATGACCCTTGATATGATTTTTTTAAATGTTTATAGGCTTTTTCGGTTACAACTCTTCCCCTAGGTGTACGACTGACAAATCCCATCTGGATTAGAAATGGTTCGTACACATCTTCTAACGTACGAGGATCTTCACTAATCGATGTTGCAATGGTTTCTAGGCCAACAGGACCACCCTTATATTTATCAATAATACCAATCAAATATTCGCGGTCTTTACTATCTAGTCCTAAATCATCAATTTTTAGTTTCGATAATGCAATTTTTGTGATGTCTAATGTAATAGTACCATCACCTAATATATCCGCATAATCCCGAACCCTGCGAAATAATCTGTTTACAATTCTAGGCGTTCCTCTACTGCGTTTTGCTAATTCGATAACAGCTTCTTCTTGAGCAGGATAATCATATATTTTTGCAGTTCTAGTACAAATCTTTTCCAATTCTTCATTTGTGTAAAACTCTAATTTGTTTACAATTCCAAATCGGTCTCTTAAAGGGCCAGTTAAATCACCAAATCTAGTAGTAGCACCAATCAAGGTAAATGGCGCTAAATCAACCCGTATTGACTTTGCACCTGAATCTTTTCCTACCACAATATCAATCACATAATCTTCCATAGAAGAATACAGTATTTCTTCAACAATTTTAGGTAAACGATGGATTTCATCTATAAATAACACATCACCAGGTTCTAGTGATGTTAAGATAGCTGCTAAGTCTCCGGTTCTCTCAATCGTTGGACCACTGCACGATTTCATCGTAACACCTAATTCATTAGCGATTACTTGAGCTAGAGTGGTTTTTCCTAATCCAGGAGGGCCATACAGCAATACGTGATCAAGAGATTCTTCTCTTAATCTCGCGGCTTTAACAGATATTTCCATCATTTCTTTTACATTTTTTTGGCCGACATATTCTATAAAACTTCTCGGTCTTAATGTAACATCTACTTCGTCATCTATCAGAAGATTGTTACTAATAATTCGCTCATCCATATAAACACCTCAAATATATTATAACAAATATCATAAAAATTACATCATATTTATTAAGATATGTTGTAATATATATTTTTATAATATATAATAAAAAGAGAG
>CAZSVN010000088.1:0-5914 GCA_964610285.1 uncultured Candidatus Izemoplasmatales bacterium | reverse complement strand
AAAGGGCCTGTATAAGTATTAAATGCGGCTGGAACAAATATTGCTAGGGCTCCAGCTTCCATTATCTTATTAGCTAATAACGGGAATCGAATATCAAAACAAATCATAACTCCTATGCGACCAAATTCCGTATCAAATGTAACAATTCTATTACCTTTTGTTAATAATTCAGCCTCATTAAAATATTGACCATTCGGATAAGTGATTTCAAACAAATGAATTTTATCATACCGTTCCATAATGTTTCCTAATCGATCAAAAATAAAAGAGGTATTATATGTTTTACCATCTTCAAAATATGGGATAGTACCTCCAATAACATAACTATTATAAGTTGTAGCTAATTTATGTAAAAATTCGAGTACTTTGCTTGATTTTGTTTGATGATGAGTTTCCATATATTTTAGTTCATAAGGTGTTGTAAACATTTCTGGTAAGACGATTATATCTAATTGAGTTGTTTTAATGTTACGAATCATTTCTTGAATTTGAGATAGAGTTTCATCAATATTATCGAACACTTTATTTTGGATTACTAATATCTTCATTGAATTATCTCCCTCATATTCTTTTTTATTTTAATTAATGGTTTTTCATTTAGATTAATTCTTCAATATAGGAATAAATTCGTTGAATTTTTCCTTTATTCAATTCAGGATAATGATCAACCATATCAATAAATGTTTGAAACCAGAGTTGATAATCCTCGAATTTTGCATAAGACTTTAAACTTTTATTTTTAATGCTCCAAGGCTTTAATCCAGCATAATGAATTCCATTTAATACATGAATAGTCGGATACCCATTAAATGACGAATATCTCAAATCTACATTTGTCCATCTACCACTTAATTTAAGTGTAATATACTGCATTTCAGGCCAATTATAAGAAGATATCTCTTTTTGAATTTCCATGTTAGATAGATCTTCTAAAACAGAGTGATACAATTCCATAGTTGGCTCAAACATCATCAAAGATGCATTAACACCCATGTTTTCTTTATCAAACTGAATTCTGTCTGTAATCTCTTTTGGGATTTTTGTTCCATGAGGATAGTTTTTATATATATCATGCCAAATCCAAGTTCCATTTTGGCTTACGGAGTCCGGTATAATATATTTCCCATCGGAATATTCCAAACAATACTCCTTCTTTTCATTAATAATTCCTGCAGGAGCGTCCAGTAAAAATAGATCATCGTAGTTTTTTATAGGTAACACATCACAATCAGCAATAATGATTTTCTCATAATGTTTTTGCAAATCTCCATCTGAGCCTAAACGAAATGCATTAAATCTTGAAAATAGAAATGGACGATCTTGTCGTTCATGGCGCCTTTCATGAGCAACATATAGTTCTTCTAATACAATTACATCATCATATAATATATGTAATGTATCAATTGCTTGTTTAGATATATTGTCTGAAACAATACAAATCAAATCATACTTTGTCTGTTGAAGTCTCAACCCATAGGCAAATACAAGAGCTCCTGGTAGGTAGGAGTCATTTCGAATTATAAATGTTACATATGCGTATTTCTTCATGATTACCTTCCTAAATGTATGATAATTATATTATACACTATATACTATAGAAAAAAAAAAGAGTTCTTGAGAACTCTTTTTAAAAAATAATTATTTTTCGTTATCCAAATCATCTAAATCATCCAAATCATCATCTTCGTCATCATCTTTTGAATGTTCTCCTGCTTCTTTTAATAAATCCGCGAATCTTGCTTTTAAAGCTTCTTCGCCTAAGAACGGATACATTGCTGCTTCATGAACACCTGTTACAGTACCATCTTTGATCTTGTTACTAATCTTTTCGATTGTTTTCTTTGATGCAAATGGTAGTACAGTTGTTAATTGTCTGCCAAAATTCTTTTCAATCATTAAATCTACTATTTCATCTAAATCACTACTATTTAGGAATGGAAATAACATTACAAGTTTAATCCCTGTTACTTCTTTATTAATTATTTTTACTGCTAATTCTTTTAAATCATCATCGCCTAAGAATGGCAATATGCTTGATAGTTTACTCATTGATAATTCTCCTTTTTATTATTATTGTTGTTTTTGGTAAAAAATAATTCAATTCTAGACAAATCGTTCACTCGAAACAAATCTGTCGCGATATACTCTCTTGTATCATTTATACGGTATTTCTTCATAATATTACTCCTTTTCTTTGAGGGAGTGTAAAGTCATAGGTTCCTGACTGGTAGTGAGATATTACTAGATGTTGTTCTTCACTTGTAAGTTGATGATAAATCTTTGATAAATCAAATTTGAATTTTTTCGAAAGCACTACTCCTAGAATATACGTTCTTTCCTTTGCGCTTAGAAAAGGCCATATAATTTCCAATGAAATATTCACTTTCTTACTGATAATTTGTTCTAAAATCATCCTGCGTTCATCTTTGTTTAGAAGGTAGAAGATTTTTTCCACTTCGTTATCTAAATTTTCGAGTTTCAAAAATTTACTAATGATTGCTTCTCTTGGATAATTTTTAAATTGAGACGCGTAATCATGTTCTGAAATCTCTGAGTCATCTAACAAATAGTCAATCGACACTTTAAATATCTTTGTTAAGTCATATAGTATTTCAATGGATGGAATACTTTTCCCATTTTCCCATTTACTAACAGCTTGATGAGTGACAAATAACGTATCAGCTAACTCATTTTGTTTCATCTTGTGTTGCTTTCTAAGCTCCGTAATTTTAGAGCCTATTTTTTCTAAATTGAGCATCTCTTACCTCCTTACAATCTCATTATATAAGAACACATTTAAAACATCAAGCAACCTGTAGTTGAGTATTTGAATGTGATTTGTTCTTTTATCAAATTAATTATACTATTTTATTCTAACAAAGTAAAAACTAGCATAAAATAAACTTTAATTTATTTATGGCAGTCAAAAAATTATTTTATCATCAATAAAAATTGTGATATAATAAATATTAGTTGAATAACTATATATAAGGAAGAGGTGAATTAATTGAAATCTAAATTAAGTGCTTTTTTAAGTGCGCAAAAGCCAATCTTAAAAAACATTATTTTTGATTTAAGTAAGGAATTCCAATATGTCAGCATATTGGGAACAGACAATTTGGGAACTGTCTATAATGTTTCAAGAAGCAATACGAGTGTACGTGACTCTATGTGGTCAGAGAGAGGATTCGTCGCGAGAGTTTATAATGGAATAAACTATAGCGAGTATTCGTTTAACGAATTGAATGACATCGAAACCATTAAACAAGAAATTCGTAAAGTTGCATCAGCGGATATTTTAATTTATCAAAAAAATGATATTGAATTAATGTCGTTTCCAGTTATCCAAGATGATAACATCATTCAAGAGTTTCATTCTGAGTTTGAAATTAATCCTTTTGAGATATCAGCAGAGGAAAAACTGGAAAGATTAACAAAAATCAGAGATGAAGGATTAACTAAATGTGACAAATTCTTAGATTTTAGAGCATCTTTTGAAGAAGTGAAATTATCTAAAATATTCTTATCAACCAATAAGGATTTAGAGCAATCTATATTATATTCAATCATGTATATAATTCCAATTGGGAAATCAGAAAGTGGTATTAAATATGATTTTTTAAGTTTTAGTGGTCTTAAAGGATATGAGATTTTCGACGAAGCTTGCGATAAAATTGATTTTGTAAGCCAACGAGTTATTGATTTATTTGATGCAAAACCTGTCGTTCCTGGAGAATATGAAATTATTTGTGATCCTTCTGTCAGTGGTCTTATTGCTCATGAAGCCTTTGGACACGGTGTGGAAATGGATATGTTTGTTAAAAACAGAGCGAAGGGCCAAGAATATCTTAATAAGTTTGTAGCCTCAGAAATCTTAAATATGAGAGATGGAGCGCTAAGTGAAACAGAAGTTGGAACGTATCTATTTGATGATGAGGGAACATTAGGCTCTGACACTTTAGTGATTGATAATGGAATTCTTAAATCAGGAATCAGTGATTTACTAAGCGCCTTACACTTAGGAACAAAACCAACCGGAAACGGTAGAAGAGAAAGTTTCGAGCGTAAAGCGTATGCTAGAATGACAAATACATTCTTTGAAAACGGAGATAGCACCTTAGAAGATATGATTAAAGCTACAAAGAAAGGGTATTTGTTAGAAGGATATTTTAGTGGAATGGAAGATCCAAAAAACTGGGGTATTCAATGCGTAATTGCGAAAGGCAAAGAAATCATCGATGGTGTGTTTACTGGTAACGTAATCAGCCCAGTGACGCTTACTGGGTATGTACCAGACTTATTAAAGTCAATCTCTATGGTTGCTCAAAACCCAATCGAATTAAGTGGTGGTGGAGCTTGTGGTAAGGGACACAAAGAATGGGTTAAAACATCAACTGGAGGCTCATTTATTAAAGCTATCGGGAGGTTAAGTTAATGAACAATATCATTCAAATTCTTAAGAATCATACAAATGTAGATGAATGGAGAATGAATAATACTCGCATTCACTCTACAGAACTATTTTTCATTAAAGATAAGTTGCAAATGAATCGCGCAAAAGATGTGGAACATATTGGTTTAACAATATATAAAAATTTTGAAGTGGATGAAAAGAAATATAAAGGTTCTAGTACAATAAAAATCAATCCTACTGATAACGATAACGATATATCAGAAAAGATTAATCAAGCAGTTTTAGCTGCATCCTTTGTAAAGAATGAATATTATACACTTCCAAAACCTAGCAAACATAAATCGCCAAAATTGGAAAGTAAATTCCAACAAGGAGATGTCATAGAAACCATCACAGAAATTGTGAAAGAATTGTATCAAGAAGAAAAAAACTCTTCTGCATTTGTAAACTCAACCGAATTTTTTATAGATAAAAGGATGAATAGAATTATCAATAGTAACGGAATTGATGTTTCCTTTGAATCCTACTATGGTATGCTTGAAATGATTACAGAAGAAAATGGAGAGACAGAAGCTATAGAATTATTTGATATCGTATATTTTAGTGACTTCGATCGCAATTTCATTAAAGAAACCATAAAAGAACAATTAAAATATACATCATTAAGAGCAAAAGCGATACCTTTACCAAACATAAAAGATATCCCTGTAGTAATACGAGGAAAATCCATGAATGAATTTTGGGATTACTACTTATCTCAATCAGATGCAGGTCAAAAATATCAACATCTACATGAAAATAATATTGGGGATAATATTCAAGGAGAAGACGTGATTGGTGACAAAGTATCGATTACTTTAAAACCTATGATACCAAACTCTGCAAATAATCGATACTTTGATGAAGATGGTGTTTTCTTAAAAGATACTCCTATATTAGAACAAGGAATCATCAAAAATTTGATTGCATGGAATCGTTTTGCTTATTATTATGATTTACCAACAACTGGTCATTTGAGAAATATAGATGTTTCAGCAGGCAAACTAACTGAAACTGAATTACGTAAAGCTCCATATCTTGAAGTTATATCATTTAGTGCATTCCAAATGGATGCGATGACTGGTTACTTCGGTGGAGAGTTCCGTTTAGCAATTTATCACGATGGAAAAAATAATATTCCTGTTACACTAGGAACCGTTTCTGCCAATATTAAAGAAGCACAAAAAGAGATGTATTTATCCAAGGAAAGAGTTCAATCAAACAATATTATGGCACCAAAAATAATAAAATTCAATAAGATGACCATTGCTGGTAATGAACTAGCAGAAGGAGAATAGTTATGAAAATTATAGCAACAAATAATGCACCAGCTGCAGTTGGCCCATATAGCCAAGGGATTTTAGTAAAAGATACCTTATACGTATCTGGACAGATTCCATATATTCCAGAATCCATGACCCCTGCAGGCGACACCATCCAATCTCAAACGTTACAAAGTCT
>CAZSVN010000087.1:4824-5966 GCA_964610285.1 uncultured Candidatus Izemoplasmatales bacterium | reverse complement strand
GGATCGACGGAGTACACGCGAAAAACGTCAGCGGACGGATGCTTTCCGGTTCACCGCGGGCGTATAATACATTTGAGGAGCCGAACGCCGTCTCCCCCACTTCTGTTGAGCAATATATATTATACTATAAAATTAAAAAAATGGAATATTTTTCTTACAAAATATTTCATTTATTTATGTTCGTCTATAATCTGATTTGTGAACCGAATAAAATATTTTCTAAATTCAGCATCTTTGACTTGTTTTGGAAGTTTTCTAGGTTTATTATCTTGATATAATATATGAGGTTCATCATTATAAGAATCTGATATCGCTAGACTTACAACAATTCTCGCGCCTTATTCTGAAGTTTTCATACTTCGCTTTTGAATCTTTTCTAATGATTTTCCAAATTTGCTTCGCCATTTCCAAATCTTGGAGAAGACAATTCCGGGATCTGCAGCTTTGACAATAATACGATTTGAAGCTAACGATTCGGATAATTCTATTGTATGAATCAAATTTGCTTTTTTAGAGTTAAAATAATCGATAAAACTAGTTACTCTCTTATGGAAGAAGTCTGGTTTTATTTTTAGTTTACCCCAATAGCAACCTATACTAGACACATTAATAATTTTAGAAGTTTCATTCTGTTTTAGTTTATCGAGTAATAACTCCGTCAAGTAATATGTTCCTAGATAATTGACACCTTTACTCATTTCAAAGCCTTCTTGAGTACGTTTTAATTGTCTAGAAAACACTCCAGCATTATTAATTAAAATATCAATTTTATCGTACGATTTATTCACAGTATCAGCAAAAGTTTTTATCGAAGAAAAGGACGATAAATCGACGTGTAATAAATCGATGTTTCCTCCTGGAGATAAATCTAATAATTGCTGTTTTACTTCAAGAGCTCTATCCATATTTCGATTACCTAATATCAGATAATGTCCCTCCAAATAGAGTTTCTTAGCTGTTTGGAATCCAATACCAGATGTAGCACCTGTAATAATTGTGTATGTTTCCATATCGCGTCCTTTTTGATTTATTATTTATTTAGCTGTTAGTAATGCCTGAGACAACAGATGTTTAGCAAACCTATATTTATCTTTACGTGCACCTTCGTTAAGGTTGTCGTTTATATTGTGATTAAGATCTGC
>CAZSVN010000087.1:0-4814 GCA_964610285.1 uncultured Candidatus Izemoplasmatales bacterium | reverse complement strand
TTTTTCCCTTTTTCTTTGTCTTTATACATTTCATTATCAGCTTCAACGATAATTCGTTCTACAGTATATTCGGAAGGTGTATAACAAGTAGAAACCCCATAGGATAATTCTACCGTTCGCATTTCTTCATAACTAGATGTTTGGATGGATTGAATTAGTTCTTGTCTTTTCTGTTTTATTACAATTGGGTCTGTTATTTCTGTAACAACAATAAATTCATCACCACCGAAGCGAGATACAACAGAATTTTCATTAAATACTTTTTGAATTTTTCTAGCAATAAAAATTAGAACTTGGTCGCCAAAATGATGCCCTTTTGTATCATTTATTTTTTTAAAATTGTTTATATCTAACATAACTACTGACATGTTCTTTTTGCGATATATTGATCGGCTGATTTGTTCTTCAGCTCGTTCCCTAGTGAATATGCCTGTTAAATAGTCTCGGGCATTTGAAGTAGTTTCAAAGATAAGATAGGTAATTAAGATTGCTAGAGCAGTTGCTGCCCAAACTACAAGTAGTCCATAATTTAACAATTGTAAGACAGCTGCTATAACCGGGAATGATAAAAATACTAAAACACCGTACAACACTTTTTTGTTAAATGGGCTAGCATTTCTCACTACCAAAACAAGTATATAAACATAAATTATGAAAGTCATCAAAACAGTAATCCATAATAAAGGTAATCTAGAATATACATTGGCTGAATCAATAACAAACAATACAGGTATGAACAAGTTAATTATTGATAATAAAATCATAATTGCAATAGGTAAAAAATAATACCATTTCTTCTTTAACCTACTATAATCTTTAAATAATATATAGTCAATATAACAAGCCCAAAGACCTACCATTAGGGTACTCAAAGCTGCAAATAACGAATTAAACGTATAATTTAAAAACATATTTGTCGCCCCAGTTCGAGAATCAAAAACCCAGCTTAAAATTTCAAGAATATTCATAAAAATAGTTGATATAATCATCGCTTTAAACAGGCGGCTTTTTATGTTGATGGTGTCATTATTTAACATAAGAACAACTAATAAAGATACTAAAATTATAATCGCGAAAATATTCAAATAAAATCGTTCCATAACACACCTCTATTTCAACACTCCAATATTTAAAATTGGAATGATTTATATTAAGTTATATTTTACCATATGAAGTTGATTTTTTCTAATTCAAGTTGAATTTGTCCTGGTTTTTCATATTATATAAAAAAAATACTCAAATGAATGAGTATTTTTAGGGGAGTTTATGAGTTAGATCTTACCATTGCCATTACTATTATCTGGTTTTGTATGATCTCCTGGTTTTCCATGTCTTTTTTCGAATTCTTTTGTATAGATATTTTGATTCTTGTTTTGGTCTGGTCCAATTAATTTATAAGTATATATTAATTCTCCTGTAACTGGATCAATCGTAGCTACGATATGAATTCCACCTGATTCTTTTGTACCGTCTGCTAATTCGATATCATATCTTACATGAATGTACGTTACATCTTCTTCTTCAATGATTCCAAAATTGTATCTTGCAGAGTCACCATTTTGTTCTAAATCAAGCATTACACGAGTTTTTCCTTCTTCTTCAAAAATACGTACTTTTGAGTTAGATACCACGATACCGTCGGTTACTACTTCAAAGAAGAATTTTTGTTTAGAATCTTCTGCGTCTAACATATAAGCAACTTTTACAAAATTGTCTTTGTCAATAAATGATCTAAGTCTTAAAACTTCATCACCATTATCTTCCACAATTTTCTTACCTTCAACACTGTATTCTAATCCGTTTGCTACAATAACACCTGTTAAAAGATATACTACTTCGTTGTCATCATCGTCTTCAAAATAGAAGTTTCTTTCTTGATCAGGGCCACCTAAAGTAACAGCTAAATCTGATGTTTCTTCTGTAGTTACTGGTTCTGTAGTTGGAGCTTCTGTAGTTGGAACTTCTGTAGTTGGAATTTCTGTAGTTGGAATTTCTGTAGTTGGAACTTCTGTAGTTGGAACTTCTGTTGTAGTTGTTCCATCATCTACAACTTCACTTACAAATACTGTTTCATTATAATACATAAAATACACAATGACATTTCCTAACACATCTACTGATGTAAATGATATTAAGTTATCAAATCCTTCGCGATCTGATTCAAGTACTGATACGGAAAGTCCGTTATTATCTCCCAAGAATGTTTCTATTAATTCTAAATATTTGTCAACTTGATCGATTTCTTCAGTACCTATCACTTCATCATCAACTGTTTCTACTGTTGTTACTTCAGTTAATGGAACAAAATTCAATGCGCTAACACTGGAAACATCAAGTAAACTTGCAGCTGATAAAGCTTCTAGTGTGAATACTTGATCCGTTGAAGCTAATTCTACTTCTTCACCTACTGTTGTTTCTACTGTAGTTCCTAACAATGTAGTTACTGCATTAGTTACATCTTCGTTACAAGCCATAAATGTAAATCCGATGCCGATTATAAATAAGCTAATTAATAATTTCTTCATAATAAAATCCTCCTTATAATTATGTTTTCACTTAATATACGAAGATAAACCTGTTTTTATTGGTAATACATTACTTATTTAATACTTTTTGTTCCGCTAGTTTATATAGTTCTTCTGTTGCCAAGTGAAATTTGGTTACGGAATAGGTTTGATCTATAGGATATATATAATAGGTATCCTCATTCGTAGAAAAACTTATCCCATCTCCTCTACCAAAATAATCGTATTCGATATGAACTCCGAAATTTGATATAACAGGTTTTATAACGTCTAAATTTTCACCGATTAATTGATATACTTCAAGGTTATGTTTTAGTGTTCCTGTGCCAATACGATAGAACCCAGTACTATTTGGCAACATATCAATATTTACTTTAAGTTCCACATTATACTTTCCTTGAATAATTTCTTGTTTGACTTGCTCACGTTGCCATTCAAACCAATCTGGTATATGGGAAAATATTGTCTTTCCTTTCAAATTATGTAATTGTCCTAGTTCGTCCATTTCATATTCTTCTTTACAATGTTCACACCAAATTTTATTTCCTTTACTATTCATTTGAAACTCAGCATGGCAATGCGGACACATATAAAGTGGTTTATGTAAGTTTTCGGCTCTGTATGGTTCCTTGATCTTAATTTCTTCTTTTAATTGGTAGGCATACTCATCATATTGAAAAGCTTCCCGAATACAGTCATTAATTTCTTGAATGGATAAATCTTGAATTTCCTCTTGAGTAATGATTTGAGTCATATCTGCGGAAGTCCGAAGTTTTCGAGTTTTTAAATTCCAAAAAGGTTGTCTTAAATGATGGCCATGTCCAATCATAGTAACAACGGGGTATTTTAATAATTTAACTAACTTCCCCAAACTTTCTGGTAATGGCGAAGTCGTTCCTACTAAGGAATATCTTGCTTCTGGGTATATTTGGCAAATGGTTTTGTTGGTTTCCAAACTGTATTTAATTTGTTTTATAAGTGCGATATCACTGACAAACTTGCGTTTCATAAAACAGCCTACATTGCGCATAATCGCTTCTCTATTGATAAAGCCATCCACTGCCACTATATAGGTGGATCTATGTGGGAAAGCCGCTCTCGTCGCTACCTTGAAGTCTAAAAAGCTATTGTGACTACACAACATAATATACGGTCCTTTTAACCCTTTCATATTATGTTTTCGAATCTTTGATTTTACCGCAAAGGTTTCGGGAAGTGCTAGAGCCCATGCTAATAATTGTAAATACCATTTAGGCTTTAATGGCATTGCCTTTAAATCAAATCTCGGCATAGCTTTTACTTCATCTACATTTTTATATACAATATCTGTGATTTTCATTTTGTTGTCTCCAATGTCTTTAAAATTAATATATTATATCATATGAGTGTTAAATTATGACTTATAAATAAAATTATATAAAAAAGGGTGCAGATAATTGCCACCCTTTGATTGGATAATATTTTATAAATATCGCTGTGCCATACTAACAGCCATGGCTCCATCGTTCACACTTGTAACGATTTGTCTTAAGGATTTATCCCTAATATCTCCAGCGGCAAATACACCTTTTACGGATGTTTCTAAGAATTCATCTGTAATGATCCATTTTCCTTCTGAAAAAGCAACAGAATCACCTAGGTAATCTACATTTGGTTGCATTCCGATTGCGACAAATACTCCGTCTATTTCTAATGTACTAGTTTCTTTCGATTTCATATTAGATAAATCGATCGATTCTAAATAGTCTTTTCCGTTAAAGCTAGTAACTTCCGTATCCCAAATAATCTCCACATTTTTTAATTGAAACATCTTTTCTTGATAACGTTTTGCGGCCCTTAAAGTATCTCTTCTGTGAATTAGGTAGACTTTTTTCGCTACCCTTGAAAGATAGATAACATCCTCTACAGCAACGTCTCCACCACCTACAACTGCGACTGTCTTATTTTTATATAGCGCTCCATCACAAACTGCACAGTAAGAAATCCCTCTACCTTTTAGTTCTTCTTCATTCGGTATACCAATTCGCTTCGAAGAAGCACCTGTTGCAATCAATATCGTTTTCGCATAATAAATATGATAATTCGTAACGATTTTTTTGATATCTTGAGTAAAATCCACTTGTTCTACCGATTCAAGACAAATCTTAATCCCTAATTGTTGAGTGTGATCAATCATTTTATCGGCTAATTCTCCACCAGATACATAGTTGATTCCAGGGTAATTTTCTACTTCATAAGTATTTGCGATTTCTCCACCAGGTAGCCATTTTTCTAAAAATAAGAAGTCTA
>CAZSVN010000086.1:4774-6048 GCA_964610285.1 uncultured Candidatus Izemoplasmatales bacterium | reverse complement strand
TATTTAATACATGAGTTACAGTGGCTTCTCTTGTAGAAGACTCCATGTATTTTGTATTCATTTGAGCTCTCATTTTAAATTCACTAAAGAAATCTCTCAAGGCTTTTGCGTAAGGGAGATTAATTTTTAAATCCGGAGCAGGAACAGCAGTAGGAGGTACCGTTGACAATGCTATATTGTTCTTTTTAATACCAGCTTTAACAGAAAACATAGAATTGATAGCGTGTTGCACCATAAGTTCAGGCATTACTTTCCAGGCAACCATTGCAGTTGCATTCGCATTATGGGCACCATCAATTTGTAAGATATCTCCCCAAGCCATAATCTTTTTCGATTCCGCCGCATCCACAAATGATCGAATCATATTAATGTTTCGATACAACACATTGTATTGAGGATCTTGATGAGCTCCATTTACGCCCTCTTCCGCGAACATCACAGCGATATCAGGTCCTGCAACACCAGATACATAAGAATGATAATTAATTGGTCTTCCAACTTCATCTTCTATGATATCCAATGCTTTTCTTTGAGCTCTTACTTGCTTTCTAGAAATAGGAACTCCTCCAACTCCTTGAGGGGTACCTTCTATTAAACCATCAAAATGAGATTGCCCAGCGGTACGGATTACCATTAAATGGTCTGCGCCGTGCCAAGCTGCCATTCTCATTCTGCGAATATCATCTTCAAATCTACCAGAAGCAATTTCACTGGTAATTACTTGAATTGGTTGAGGATCGATATTATCAAAATACTTTGCGGCAGGAAGTGCAACGGAATTCTTTAACGGTTTGGATGCATCATGATAAACACTATCACCCATTTGAAGATTTTCTACAGGTTCACGCCAAGACCAACCACGTCGTCTTGGTTCATATTTGTCTAAATCTTTTAGAATTTCCCTAACATCTAGTTTTTCATTTATCTTCATTGTGCCACCCCAAAACTGTTCATGATCAATGGCCAATCCAAATCATTGATTAGATGTAAACCAGCGTCTCTTATAGAACAATTTTTTAGTTGCGAACATCGGTATACCACATGCCCAGCACCTTTGCTTATTAAGTTGTGTGCAATAACTTTTTTAACCAAAGCAGAAGCTTCGATACTGGAAAAACCCATTCGTAATAAAACACTTCGCTCAATAGCAGGAGAAGTATTCTTATATGCTAGGTTAATTAATGGTTCAGTTGCTTTATCTGCTAATTGCCAAAAACGTTCAAATAATTGTTCATCCGTAAGATTAGCAAGATGTTTCCTTCTCTCTAAAAATC
>CAZSVN010000086.1:0-4677 GCA_964610285.1 uncultured Candidatus Izemoplasmatales bacterium | reverse complement strand
ATTTGTGTATTTCATTGATAACGTATTCTCTTGATGTATTTGTTTCTAACATCAAGAATTCAATATCTTTTTGACTAAGTACTTTTGATTTAAGCATTTGATTTTGGATAAATTTCTTTCGAATGATATCCAAATCCAAATCTTTCGCTTGAATCAAATTAATTGTTTTTGGAAACACAATATTTTTTCCTGGAATTTCTTCTTGAGGATTTCCGAAAAAGAGTTTAATTCCATTTTTACGAGCAAAGGCAAGTTGTGCTTGATGATGTTTGCCAGCACTGGTATATTCCGTTTCTTGAACAACAATAACTTGGTCTTCTTTTAATTCTTGTGCAAGACTAAATGCAGCAGCCAAAGATGTGTTGCCAGCAGGTCCTCGTTCAATTCCTTCTAAAACAGCAAGAGATTCTGTTATAAAGAATACTTCCCCTTGGTTAACGGTAACATATCGGTCAATATATCGAAGTGGTCTTCCTGCGCTTCTTGGAACATCACTGCGATCTGGATTGATCATAAATGGTAATCCAAACCCCGTATGCCCTGTGGTAAATGATTTTTTGTTAAAATCTACATCACTTGCCATATGAAGGCCTTTTAAGTTTACAGATGCACCGACGATTGTAATCGGCTCTTTGGTTGTTTTTAGAATTCCTCTTGCAGTACCTGTTAAATTCCCACCACCAGCATTGGTACATACCACCATATCAGGAACTTTTCCTGTTTGGCGGATACAATCTTCTACCAATTCTGCGCCTAACGATTCAATTCCCATAACTCCATAAGGAGTGTATAAAGAAGCATTAAAATATTTCGTTTCCTCTAAGAGTAACAGGAATTTATAGAATAATTCTGGGCCTACACTCAGTTGAACAACTTCCGCTCCATATGCTTCACAAGCTCTTGCTTTTTCAATGATTTCCGGTTGGCCAACGCCTTTTGAATCAAAACATTCTTGGACAATAATACATTTTAATCCGTGTTTCGCTGCTTGACTTGCAACAGCTGCTCCGTAATTTCCAGAAGTAGCAGCTATGACCCCTTTAAATCCTAATTTTTTAGCTTGATAACAAGCCATACTCGCTCTTCTCGCTTTAAAACTTCCAGAATCATTTAAGGCTTCATCTTTGATAAATATTCGTGCGCCATATCCAGGCTTTGATACCGTTCTAGCTAAGGCGGAAATGTTTTTGCATTCTTTTAAAGGTGTATTTCCTACACCGAACTCTTGTTGTATATTCCTTACTTCATCCAAACTAAACCCACAATCTTCCATCATTTGTTCAAAGTCAAAATTTAGATAATCGGATTCATATTTTTCATAGTTAATTCCAACAGAAGATTTCATGATTTCATTTTTTCTTGACATCACAGATTCATAAGAATTATTCATGGTCGTCACCTCCAAATAAGGCGCTTTTGACCATCTTATCAATTTCTAATAATTCGGGAACAAATTCTCCATATGTATGCATATAACTAGGGTTTTCACAAACTAAAATACCGGATTCCATTCGTCCAGTTATTGTTTTAATTTCTACGAAAAAACCGATTTCAGCGTCATCACTTAAAAATCCCTTTACCCACATAACAAATGGAACTTGTTTTGTGGGTTCTGGTAAGTGATTGGATCGTTCTTTGGGAGAAAGTATTTCTTTTGTGATTTGTACCCATGAATTCTTTTTAATCATGGTTTTACTCCTCATCTATTAAGTTTCTTACATCACCCATTATTGCTCTTGGAACCGGTAAATCAATCATTGTTTTTAATCCAGGCTTGGAATTAATTACGTGAGGAATCATATTGACACAGATTGCTATCGTACCAATACCACCTTCCACTTCAGGGACATTCGATAAATTAATACTAGGAGTTCCTTTAATCGTAATATAATCACCAGTAGAAATGCCTTCTAATTCAGGTTCTATTTGTTGTGGATGAATCATATTTATTTTTGTGTTATTCGATAATTTTGCAACACTTCTCATATCAACACCAGCAACATCTCCAGCTTTAGCAAATCCATAAGGAGATGTTCGGTCAATATTTGTAACAATCGGTGACATCGATTGTTCGAATGATTTTACTTCTAATCCCAATGCTTTAGCAATCATGTAGGTAGATTCAATAAAGCCAACATGTCCAGAAATATCATTGTTAATCAATTTTTCATTAAATTGATCCAATGACAAACCAACACCTTGCTCTTCCATTACCGTTGGTCCAAAAGGGGACAACGAGTTGATTCTGGAAATTTCCATGTTTTTAACATCGCTCATCACTCCAGAAATACAAATAGCTAGTAAATCCATCATCATTCCAGGATTGACTCCAGTGCCTAAAATAGTAACGCCATTGTCTTTTGCTAAGCGATCCATTTGCTTTGATAATTTTGGCTCTTTTGCTTCCGGAAATGCCATTTCTTCGGCAGTGCTGATCACATTACATTTATGTTCCACGATAAATTTGATTTTATCAAATGCTTTTTTTGTAAATGAATCGGTTGCTAGTAATACGATATCCGGTTTTTCTTCTGTTAAAATTCGTTCTATGTCATGTTCAACCAATACATCATGTGATTGGTTATTTTTAATCTTTAATAAGTCATAGACACTTTTGCCTACAAACCCTTCATAAGTATCAGATACACCAACAATATCAAATCCACTTTTGTTGGAAATCATTTTGACCATACCTGATCCCATAGCGCCAAAACCCCACACTGCAACTTTTACTAATCTTTTTTCCATATTTCGTAATTGTGTGATAAAAGATCACACATTCCTTTCTATTTTAAATTTTAGAATAAACCAATAATTGTCCCATCAATAACATCCATATCTTCATATGCTCCATGCTTTGGTAAACCAGGCATGGTCATAACATTACCCATTAACGCAACAATAAATCCAGCTCCAAGAGAAGGCTTGAATTCTCTTACTGTTACAGTAAAATCTCTTGGACGACCTTTGATTTTTCCATCATCTGTCAATGATAATGGTGTTTTAGCAACACAGATTGCTTGTTTATCCCAACCTAATTTTTTATAAGTCTTTATTTGTTCTCTTGCTTTATCTGAAAATTCAACGGACGCAGCTCCATAGATTCGTTTCGCTATTTCATTAATTTTTTCTTCAATAGAAAGATTTACATCATACAATACTTTAGAATTTTTGGAAGCTTTGTGTTCGATAGTATCAATCACTTTTTTTCCTAAATCAAGTCCACCTTCACTACCTTTTGCAAATACTTCTGATAAGGACATTGTATGATTATGCTTTTTAGCCCAATCCAACATAAAATTCACTTCTGAATCGGTATCTGTTGGGAACTTATTCAATGCGATAACATAAGGAAGGTTAAATTCCATAACGCTTTCAATGTGTTTCTCAAGATTTTCAACGCCTTTGCTCAATGCTTCCACGTTTTCCGTTTTCAATTCTTTGATATCCACTCCGCCGTGTAGTTTAAGTGCGCGAATAGAAGCAACCAAAACAACGAGTTCAGGCATAGTTCCCATCGCTCTCATTTTGATATCCATAAATTTTTCCATACCCAAATCCGCTCCAAATCCAGCTTCCGTTACGGTAAATTCACTTGTTTTAGAAGCGTAGTCGGTAGCCATAATGGAATTACATCCATGAGCAATATTCGCAAAAGGACCACCATGAATTAACACTGGATTTCCTTCTAATGTTTGTACTAAGTTTGGTTTAAATGCATCCTTGAGTAGCATAGTTACTGCTCCAGCAACTTTTAAATCTGCAATGGTTATAGGATGTTCCTCCATATCATAAGCAACTACAATTCTTGCAATTCTTGCTTTTAAATTGTTTAAATAGGTTGCTAAGCAAAATACTGCCATAATTTCCGATGCTACACTGATATCAAAGCCATCAATTCTAGGTACTTCTCTTTTTAAAGATAATCCAACATTTATTTTTCTCAAAGAGCGATCATTCATATCCATTGCTCTTCGCCAAATTACATTTTCTGGATTGATATTTAAATCATTTCCTTGGAATAAGTGATTATCAATTACAGCGCTGATAAGATTGTTCGCTGAGGTAATCGCATGAATATCTCCCGTAAAATGTAAGTTGATATCTTCCATAGGAATAACTTGTGCAAATCCCCCACCAGTTGCTCCACCTTTTATTCCCATAACAGGACCTAACGAAGGTTCGCGTAAACAGATCATCGTTTGATAACCCAATTTATTTAATGAATCTCCCAACCCAATAGTAGTAGTAGATTTCCCTTCTCCAGCAGGAGTAGGATTGATCGCACTTACTAAGATGATTTTTCCTCTTTTATTGTTTTTCACTTTTTCCAAAGCCTCATAACTAATCTTAGCTTTGTAGTTTCCATACATTTCGATTTCATCTGGAGATAAATTAATTTTTTTTGCAATTTCTTTTATTGTTATCATTTTACTCATTTGAGCTATTTCTAAATCTGTTAACATATTGATATGTGCATAATAGTATATTTATTATGCTCTCCTTTCGTTAATTTGTTATTTTTGTTCCAGCATCACCAAAGATTGCTTCCCTAGCATCTTCAAGAGCTGCTATCACTGCAATTCTTCCTTGTTTTTTATTTACAAATGCTTTTGCTGCTTCAATTTTAGGTAACATAGATCCTTTTAAGAAATGTCCTTCTTTAATGTAAGTATC
>CAZSVN010000085.1:0-6054 GCA_964610285.1 uncultured Candidatus Izemoplasmatales bacterium | reverse complement strand
AATGACCCTAAGCCTTTGTATTCTGCAACTTCATCAAGTTCTTCTTCAATTCTAAGTAATTGATTGTACTTCGCAATTCTATCTGTTCTTGATAGAGAACCAGTTTTGATTTGTCCGGTATTTGCAGCTACCGCGATATCTGCGATAGTTGTATCTTCGGTTTCACCGGAACGGTGAGATACCACTGCAGTATATCCAGCTTCTTTTGCCATTTGAATAGCATTAAATGTTTCTGTTAAAGTACCAATTTGGTTTACTTTAATTAGAATAGAGTTTGCAATTCCTAATTTGATACCTTTTGCTAATTTTTCTGTGTTTGTAACGAATAAATCATCACCAACTAATTGAATTTTTTTACCAAGTGCATCGGTTAATAATTTCCATCCATCCCAGTCATTTTCATCTAGTCCGTCTTCAATTGATATGATTGGATATTTTTCCACTAAACCAGCGTAAAATTCAACCATTTGTTTAGAATTAAATGATTTTCCTTCGCCTTTTAAATCATACATTTTTGTTTTCTTGTTATAGAATTCAGATGCAGCAACATCCATTGCAATATATACATCTTTTCCAGGAACGTAACCAGCTTTTTCAATTGCTTCAATGATTACTTTTACTCCAGCTTCATTGGATTCTAAGTTTGGTGCGAAACCACCTTCATCACCTACAGAGGTGTTGAATCCGTATCCGCTTAAAACTTTCTTCAAGTTATGGAACACTTCTGCGCCCATTCTTAAAGCTTCTTTAAATGTTGGAGCACCAACAGGCATAATCATGTATTCTTGAAAATCCACGTTATTATCTGCATGTGATCCACCATTGATGATATTCATCATCGGTGTTGGGATTTGTTTTGCATTAAATCCACCTAAATATAAATACATTGGAAGTCCAACATAGTCCGCTGCAGCTTTCGCTACTGCTAAAGATACACCTAAAATTGCGTTTGCACCTAATTTTGATTTGTTTGGTGTTCCATCTAAATCAATCATGATTTGGTCAATTGATGTTTGGAATGTTACGTCGTAACCAACTAAATTTGGTGCGATGATTTCATTCACGTTATTCACTGCTTGAATAACACCTTTTCCTAAGTATCTGCTTTTGTCTCCGTCTCTAAGTTCAATTGCTTCGTGTTCTCCTGTGGAAGCTCCACTTGGAACAATTGCTCTACCAAAAGCTCCTGATTCAGTTAATACTTCTACTTCAATGGTAGGATTCCCTCTAGAATCCAATACTTCTCTTGCGTAAATACTACTAATATTTGGCATAATTTTCTCTCCTTTTTCTAAAAAATTAATTTTTATATTTTATGTAATTAATAAGTCTTTCTAATACCCACATAAGTACCAACGGATATTATAAGAATTAATAATAGATAATTAAGACTGAAATAAGTAAAAATAGATCGAATAAACACTATCATGAAATCAAAATATAATGTTACATCAAAAATCATCGTTGCGTCACCACTTGACTGCGCTAATGGAAAAATTATTGGTAATGCAATCACAATAACTGCTTGCAAGACTAAGAATATTCCTGTTATTACCGTATACACAATATGAGGAATCTCATACTGTTTTCGAACTAATCCACCGATATACTGAGCAGAAAAGAAAAATAACAACATAGAAAATGAAAAACCGATGAATTGGGTTAGATAGAAATCCAACAATCCGATTAATATTCCAAGTAGAATCGATATAACCCCACCATATAGTATAACAAAAATTAAATCTTTTGGCTTAATATATTTGATTTTTTTTTGAAGGCTACTCAATTAAGGACACCCCGGTCATTTCTACTGGTTGATCAAGACCTAATAATTTTAACATGGTTGGTGCAATGTCACCTAGATTACCAGTTTCTCTTAATGTAACAGATTTATCTGTAACAATAAATGGTACCAAATTGGTTGTATGTGCAGTAAATATTTTTCCATCTTCGGTTAACATTTTTTCGCAGTTTCCATGATCGGCTGTAATCAAAGCGATTCCACCCAATTCTAAAACCTTGTCAACGACTTTCGCAACACATGCATCCACTGTTTCTACCGCTTTTATTGCTGCTGGTATATCACCAGTATGTCCTACCATGTCCCCATTTGCAAAGTTTAATATGATGACATCGTGTTCTTTAGAATCTAATTCTTTCAATATTGCATCCGTAATCAATAAAGCGCTCATTTCTGGTTGCAAATCATAGGTTGGAACTTTGGGACTTGGTATCAAAACACGTTTTGCATTTTTAATTTCTTTGTCCACCCCACCATCAAAGAAGAATGTTACGTGAGCATATTTTTCAGTTTCAGCAATCCGTAATTGATGAAGCCCTTTTTCCGATACATAATCACCAAACATATTGGTTAAATCGTTTAGTTCAAATGCTAATTTACCTTTCACAGCATCCGAATATTTCATGGTAGATATATAGGTTAAATTGGTTGGTCCATTGGTTGTATTTAATTTACCTTCTAATGCACTTGGATTTGAGAAAGCGGTGGAAAGTTCTATCGCTCTATCTGGTCTAAAGTTCATAAATATAATTGAATCATTCGATTTGATTAATCCGTTTTCATCCACAACAAATGGTAAAACGAATTCATCCGTAATTTTATTTTTATAAGAAAGTTCTACTCCTTCAGCCGCATTTGGATGATGTGGTGCTTTTCCGAATGTCATAGAATCATATGCTTTTTGAATACGATCCCAATTTTTATCCCGATCCATTGCATAGTATCTACCAGATACGGTAGCGATTTTTCCAAAATTGATTTCTTTCATAAAAGCTTCTAAGTCTCTTATAAAAGTAGCTCCCGTTGTCGGCCCAACATCTCTTCCATCTAAGAAAGCATGAACATATGCAGTTTCAACGCCAACATCTTTCGCTGTTTTTAACATCGATTTAAAATGATTGATATGTGAATGCACTCCACCATCGGATAACAATCCAAACAAGTGTAAGTTGGAATGTTTATTCATTGTATTTTTAAATGCATATAAATATGCTGGATTTGTCCCGAATTTATTTTCTCTAACTGCTTTGTTAATTCTTGTTAATGATTGATATACAATCCTTCCAGCACCAATGTTCATGTGCCCTACTTCGGAATTACCCATTTGTCCTTCAGGAAGCCCAACAGCTTCTCCGGATGCTTCGATTTTTATATTTGGATATTCCTTAAACATTTTATCTAGATTTGGCTTTTTGGCAAGTTCAAATGCATTCCCTGCATTTTTAGGTCCAATGCCAATTCCATCCATAATAATTAGTATAACTGGTTTTTTCATTTTGAATCACCTCACCTATAGTATTATACTATATATTTATAGTATTTAAAAGGATTATGATTAGACTGTAAACACTTACACATTTTAAAAAACTTTACCTTTTTACTCCATAGTTTTGATATAATAAAACTGAGGTGATATCGATGGCTCAATTGAAACTAGAAAAACTCGGAAGCATATTATCAAAAAGTATTCCGAAGGGGAAAATAAACTATGTCGTGCCAGATTTATGGAATACCTGGGATTATCAAGGAAAAGAACTCAGAAAAATTCCAAGTCAAGAACTATTAGTGAATCCTTATCGTTTTTTTTCTGATGTAATTTACTCCTATATCCTGCCAAAGAAAAAAGAAAATATAGATTACAACGGTTCCTTATCAAAGACATACAAAATCAATATTAGCAAAGACACATTAGGTGGAGATTGGGTTCGTAAATCCGTATTATATTCCACCATGATTCGGACAAGCTCTGCTTGGGACCATGATCGATCTTATTCTTTAGATATTAGTAATTTCGATGGAATGAAAGAAACTGGTACTTTTGTTAAAACCTTAGCACTTCTACCTCTTCTAAAGAAAATGGGAATTGACACGCTCTATTTATTACCGATATCACGTTTTTCATTAAAAGATAAAAAAGGCGAATTAGGTTCTCCATATGGAGTAGCGAACTTTTTTGAATTAGATCCCAATTTAAAAGATAATATGACAGGAAATTCGATGACGTTAGAAGAAGAATTTCAAGCGTTAGTTGAAGCCTGTCATCTATTGGATATGCGTGTTATCATCGATATCATACCGAGAACTAACTCAGTGGAAAACGATTTAATTTCAAAGCATCCAGATTGGTTTTACTGGATTAAAGCGAGTGAGTATTCAAAGTACAAAGTCCCTCATGTGGATGGTTTCAGTGATACGACCGCTCCAAAACCGGAGTATATGGAAAAAGTATATAGATCAAAAGATGTCATAAGACACATCAACATGTTTCAGAAAAATCCGAAAGAACAAAATGAAGTACTATATCAAAAATTAGTGGACAGTAATTGTAATTTAATCGAATTGATCGAACAACAATTCGATTTAAAAATAGCTCCTGCTTTTTCGGACCATATCAATGATGTACAACCACCTTGGACCGATGTAACCTTCTTTCGAATGTTTATGGATCATCCAAAAGCTACTAAAAAATATTTAAAAAACAAAGTCGTAAACCCATATATTTTATTTGACACGATTAAATCCAATCTATTCCCGGGAGAAATTCCAAATCAAGAATTGTGGGATACCTTAACCGATATCATACCGTATTATCAAAATCAGTTCGGAATTGATGGTGCAAGAATTGATATGGGGCATGCCTTACCGACGACATTACTAGAATTGATTATCTCCAAAGCAAGAAAGGTTGACCCTGATTTCGCATTCATTGCGGAAGAATTAAATCCAGGTAATGCTCAAGTTGCCAAAGACTCTGGGTACAATATTATCATTGGCAACGGATTTTGGATGGAACCAAGAATTTGGGAAAAGAAATTACACAAATTTGTGTATGGGGCAAAAGATTCTGTACTACCAATGTTTGCGTGTGCGGAAACTCATGATACTGCTCGTATAGCGGGTAGAGAAGGTGGAAGAAATTTAGCTCGAATGACAACGACGTTAAACATGTTACTACCTAATCTAGTTCCATTCATCAACTCAGGCCAAGAAGTGTATGAAATACAACCCATGAATACAGGTGTAGATTGTACCAGCGCAGATAAGTTTAAACTACCTGTAGATGATTTATTTTATGGGAAATTAGCATTATTTGATAAATTTACTATTCACTACTTAAATCCAAATCGTTGGGAATTAGCCGATCATTTAGATGGAATAAAAAAGATTCGAAATGCATGGATCAATCAAATAACAGATACAGGCTATTATTTGCCAATCTACTTCAATGAATTTGATACACCAGCAATTGGAGTATCTTACTTCAATAAAGACACCGGAAAATGTTTATTAGTAGTTGCCAATTCCAATGTCTATGATGATATACATTGTAATGCATCGGTTAGTAAGTTAAGAGCCGAAGCAAACAATTACAATAATATTGGCAAACTATTATACTCCACCTATGAATTCGGAAGAGATTATCATGATTTTTCGGATGATGGAAGAATCTATTTCCACTTAGGTGCTGGCGAAGTAAAAGTCATAGAATTCTAAAATAAAGACGAACACTTAAAATGTTCGTCTTTTCTTATAGTTGCTCTTTAAAAATATACAGTCTTAAAATTTTAACAATACGAATGAGTAACACGGAATATATAAATATTTCGATTGGGGTTTTGATAATCCGAAGTGGCAGCTGTGGCCAATAGGGAATAGCATACAAATTGGTAACCCAAATTGGAGTTAATACTAAACCAACTATAATTTGTAATAATATTAAACTAAATAGTATTCGGTGTATCGTATCTTCTTCTTTTCTATGCAAGATAATAAATAACAAAGTACCCAACATCCCAAGTATGCCTATAATCAACATTGAATAGATAAATACCGGGCTGAAATCCATACCTGCACTTAAATGGTTTTCAATTGTTGTAATAATATTTGAAATATTAAAGAGTCCCCAAACGCCAAACGCAATCATTAAACCAAGAAGCCCATAATTGATATATTTAAACAATTTTTTGTCTTTAAAATTCAAATTATAAATAAGACCAGGTAACACTCCATATAAAACAGAATTAAATGTGAAC
>CAZSVN010000084.1:0-6054 GCA_964610285.1 uncultured Candidatus Izemoplasmatales bacterium | reverse complement strand
ATTCATGATCGAATGCCTGTTATTTTAACGGAAGAAGCCGCAAAAAAATGGTTACACCCAGACATAAGAGATTCAATTGCATTGCAAGGGTTGCTAACGCAATATGATTCAGAACAAATGCAACTTCATCAGGTTTCTACAAGAGTAAATATCGTAGAAAATGATGATTCTGAAATTATCAAACCTGTTCGTTCATCCAAAATAAGCCAAAACACTTGATGGAATAGGAAACCTACTATATTTATACAACCTTCAAAAGCACAATTTGTGCTTTTTTCTTTTTCTTTTGTGGGAAATTATTGTATAATAATAAATTAGAGGAAGCTTATGACAGAGAATAATTTTTTTACCAAACTACCATATTTAATAATACTAAGTATAATAACTTTGGTATTATGGACTTTTGATTTAGCTAATATCGGCATGCTTGTTTATATAGGCGTGGTTTTTATATTGCTTATTTTTATGAGGAATTCGATTTATATCATTCCTTTTATATTAAATGCTCTTTTCATGATTAGTCAAACAGAATGGGATATATCATCCATTCCTATATATTTATACATTGCTCCAGCGGTTATCATCATCGGGATTGTTGTGAACATGATACGTTTTAAAGTAAATATTTTCAGAGGAAAACTTTTTATCGGTTTAGCAATATTAGTGTTTGCTATGATTACTTCCAATTTTATAAATAATCCAGTTTTCGATCTAAATTTTTATCTGATTTTAATTGGATCTCTATTCTTCTTATTCTTATATGGATTCTTCGCAAATACCATAGTTGGAGACAACCTAATGTATTTGATTCGAATTTTTGTAATCTTAGGAGTCATGATTTCCTTGCAAGTGTTTTTGTTCTATGTGTTTAAGAGTGAAAATACGATTTTATATGATTTAGAACATAAAACCATTGATCTAGGTTGGGGTATTTCTAATTTCATCGCAACATACTTAATCTTATTTATATCTACAATGACCTATTTTATAAAGAAATACAAATTGCATATATTTTGGATTATCATATTTCTATTTGAAATTGCTATGTTGTTATTTACCCTTTCTAGAGCAGGACTTCTTAGTTTCCTTGCAACATCTGTCTTATTGATTTTGTTTATGTTTATCAAGTATGAGCATAAACTCGTTCTATTTGTCAATTTAATTGTTGGAATACTAATTGCAAGTGTTGTTGGCTATTTTGCTAGAGAGTATTTTATAGAAATTTGGAATCGCTTGGAATTATTTGGATTAGATGACACGGGTAGAATTGAAATTTGGTACGATGCTATCGATAAATTTAAAGCAAGTCCAATATTTGGGGGAGGCTTCTTCGCAAGAGAAGCAGAGAATGAGCTCAGAATGTTCCACAATACCATTTTACATACATTAGCTTGTTTTGGAATTGTAGGTGGAATCGGATTATTGATCCAATTTGTTTCTGTTTTAAGAGTGTTCTTACATAAGATAAATCAAGAAAAAGCCATTTTGTTCATCGCTTTAATTGGTGTTAATATTCATGGTATGGTTGATAACATTTATTTCATGCCACAATACATGATTATTATGTTCATCATTATAGCGGTTGTAGAAAATGCTAACAAAATAGATGATTTGCGACATGAATTACGCCTTGGATAAGGCGTTTTCTATTCCAAGGAGGAGATAATTTGAAATCAGAAAAGCGAATATTTTTATCATTTATATTGAATTTTGCTTTTACAATATTTGAATTTATCGGAGGATTGATTACCAACTCCGTTGCTTTGTTAAGCGATAGTATTCATGATTTAGGAGATTCTATATCCATGGGAATTGCTATTGTGCTAGAAAAAAAATCAAAGAAGAAACCTGATTATGATTTTACCTATGGGTATCGTAGATATTCCTTAATTGGAGCGCTGATTTCTTCCATGATTTTATTAGCTGGATCAGCGATAATCATTTTTGAAGCTATCAATCGGTTATTGCATCCAGAAACGATTAATTCTGAACTAGTTATTTATTTTGCAATTGTTGGAGTTGTAGTCAATGGTTTGGCTGCTTTAAACCTAAAAAAAGGAAAAACCATAAACGAAAAAGTAATATCCTTACATTTATTAGAAGATGTATTAGGATGGGTAGCTCTATTGATTGCAGCCATCGTAATGTATTATACAGAAATTGTCATTCTAGATGCACTGTTGTCTCTTGTGTTTACCTTATATATCATATATCACGTTATGAAAAACTTAAAAAAAATCTTCAAAGTATTCTTAGAAGCAACACCAAAAAATATGGATGTTGCAAGCATACTTGCTCATCTTGAAAAAGTGGAACATGTATTAGAAGTCCACCATGTTCATCTATGGTCACTAGAAGGGAATGTTCCTTTAATAACATTCCATGCAACACTGGAAGATGACTTAGATTCCAAACAAGTAAGTCAGGTTCAAAATCAGATGAATATCATTTTAAAGGATCTTGGTATTACACATTCGACAATTCAAATAGAATTTTCTGATTTTAACTGTATGGATGAAGATTGTACCAATCAAGAAACCCTAAACAAAGGGCATAACCACAATCATTAACCTAGATTTAAAAAATATTTCATTTCTTTATTGTGTTTTGCACATAAAGGTGATACAATGTTATTGTGCTTAACACATTAACATATTGTGTATTACGCATAAAGGAGGGGTAAGGTGAATTCTCAATTCAAGAAAGGCATTATAGAAATTTGTGTATTAAAAATTATGGAGAAGCAAGATCTGTGCGGTTTTGATGTGATTGAAACGTTATCTAAAGAGGTTCCAGTCAATGAAAACACTGTGTATCCATTGCTTAGAAGACTAACATTACAAGGGTATTTTGAAACGTATAAGGTTCCATCTCCAGTTGGTGCGCCAAAGAAGTATTACAAAATTACAACATTAGGAAATGAAAAACTAGAAGAATATCTAACAGAATGGAAACAGTTTATCAAAGGAGTATTTAAAATTTTGGAAGGGGATGAATCTCAATGAAAGAACGATATTTAAATGAACTCAATGAGTACTTATCAAAATATGATATAAAACAAGATGAAATTGATGACATCTTGGCTGATTATGGGGAAATGATCGAAGATGCATTATCAAAAAAAATGTCCGAAGAACAAATCATTAAAATGATTGGTTCACCAGAACAAGTGGTAAAGGATTTATCGGAAGAATTTAAAAAAGATGAAGAATTTATCTACATCAATCGTGGGGGCCATGTAAAAAACTCTGGCAAGGATAATAGGATAGTAGCTCTTATGCCGTTTATTTCGTTGATTGTATTTTTTATCCTTGGATTTGGATTTGAGTGGTGGCATCCTGGATGGTTGGTCTTTTTATCGATTCCAATGGTTGCGATTATTGTAAATGTATTTGAAAAGAATTCTTTAAACGGATTCGTTGCTCTTAGTCCATTTATATCACTAATTATCTTTTTAACTCTTGGATTTGCATGGGGTTTATGGCATCCTGGCTGGTTGGTGTTTATTATAATTCCTCTACTAGGTATTTTATCCGGGTACAAAACAATGAAATTTATTTCATTTATAACTGCTATTAGTCCGTTTTTAGCAACCATTACATTTGTTTTGGTTGGGAACTATACTGGACTTTGGAATCCAATATGGTTGGTATTTTTAATCATTCCAATGATTGGCGTGTTACATGAAAGCAAATTATGGAAAGTATTGGTTATGGAACTTAGTTTCATACTTGCTATTGCTGTATATTTGCTTGCAGGATATCTATATGGGCAATGGGAACTTGGTTTATTTGCATTTTTAATCCCAGTAGGAGTCTCTATTTTAACGAGTGATGATTCTTTCTTAGTGATTACCAATAAGAACAAAGATGTTTGGTATGTATTCCTACTAACATTAGTAGTATATATAGGTCTAGGAGTATTAATCGGAGATACTTGGGGATACTTATGGATGATTTTTTTAGGAATTCCTGTTTATGCGATATTAAAACATTCACCGAAAGAAAATGTTTTAGTTGCGGTTATGCCATTTATAGCGACAGTGATTTTCTTTTCACTTGGATATTTCTTTGGATTTTGGGCATTTTCATGGCTGGCTTTCCTATTAATTCCAATGGTAGCGATTATCAAAAACGCAAATTAAAAAAATATAACGACTTATTTTCTAAGTCGTTATTTTTTTATTATCATGGTTATCTTCCGTTATTTGTAGTTTGATTTGAATTTCCAGGATTGTTGTTTGTGGTATCATTCCCACTCGTATTGCTTGTTCCTGGATTTGTATTTTGAGTTGTAGTAGTTGTGGTAATTGTAGGAGCTTCAGTGGTAGTAGTGGTCATCATATCTCCAGGATTTCTACCAGGTGTAAAATCGTAATCATTCGCTTTTTGATTCCCTTTTATTGGACGATCTTCCATTACAACTTGCTCATTGTTGAACATGTATTTATATTGGTAACGATTTGTTACTTGATTCATTTCTAGATAAACACTGAACTTTCCATTATACATCATTTGGTTTTGTGCTTTGAAATTGTATTCAATTTGGAATTGTTGCATTTCATCTTGAGCATTTCCTCTTTGTATGTCCAAATCAATTTCTTCATTTAAGCGATTCTTAATATTGATTTGAGCTCTTAAATTTTCATTTTTTGAAGTTAAAATCAATTCACTTTCATTATCAAGTTCCCCATCAATATAAACTCTATAGCTGAATCGTTGTGTATCTTCATCACTAGTATCTATAACATGAATACGATTTTGATCATCTATGGAAACCGTATATCTCGTTACTGGGGTTCCACTATTAGCAGTAGTAATCATGCTGTAACGGTATGTGGTTTGATTATGCAAGATGATACCGATTTGATTTTGTAATCCTTCTATCATTATTTCATTGTAGAAAATTCGATATTGAATTAAATTTCCCGCTAAATCTACACCTTTATATTGATATGCGTAATCAAAGTCAGGATTATCGGATTCGATTGGTTCATAGATAAACTGTTCTTCAGAGCCTAATACCGTTTCTGCTAAATTTAAATAGTTGTTTACTAAGTCAATATTGTCTTCTAAATCAAATGTAGTCATACTTAATTCTTGAACTACGAAGTCATCATCGCTGTATGCTAGTTCCGCAATATCAAATGTAGTAAGTAGAGCAGCTGCTGAAACCGTTTGGAACCCTACCAATTCGGTATCGTTTTCCAAAGGTGATGTATTTGTAATGTTTGGTAAATAGGCAAAATTATAAGTGAATACACCAGATAATACAATGAATAGAGATGCGAAAGTCCATGAAACAGCTCGTTTAAAATTAAAAGGAGATTTAATCGTTTCTGGTGCATCTATTCGTATGTTTGAAATATCGATGCGATTCATTACATCTGGCATTTCATTCAAAGCGGTTTCTTTGATTTTTTGAATTAAATCTTTCTTTTTCATAAACTTACTCCTCTCTGTTGATTTTTTCTAACTTTTTGATTGCTTTATTGTAGATCCATAAAACAGTACCTATTGGTTTGTCTACGGACAATGCGATATCTTTAAATTTCATATCCGATACAATCCTTAATAAGACAATCTGTTGCTCATCTTCCTCTAAGTCCTTAATCATATCGTGTACGGCATAATTGTCTTGGTCATGATACTCACCATCAAACATTTGCTCGTTTTCTTGTGGATCATATACCGTTGTTCGTTTTTCCTTACGATAATAATCCAAAGCGGTGTTTTTAGCGATTTGAAGTAACCAAGCATAAAAATTCTTTCCTCGTTTAAATTGATGGATTTTTTGAATCATTTTCATGTAGGTATCTTGCATCAAATCTTCTGTAACTGCTTTATTTCTGGCGATTGAAATTATCATAGAGAAAACACCTTTATTTGTGTTTTCGTAAATCACTCTAAAGGCTTCATTATCTTTTTGTATTAAATCATCTATGTAATCTTCATAATTGATCAATGGCCATCACTCCTAAGATTATTATATCATAAGAATGTTTTAAAGTGACATAATTTTGTTTTCACTATATATACGGATTACTTAGAGTTT
>CAZSVN010000083.1:0-6063 GCA_964610285.1 uncultured Candidatus Izemoplasmatales bacterium | reverse complement strand
TTAGGAGCTGCGTACTTAGCTGGTTTGGCTACTGGGTATTGGGAATTAAATGATATTGAACACAAATGGAAAGTGGATCAATACTATGAAACGAAAATGGATCATGAAACAAGAAAGAAGTTGTATCATGATTGGCAAAAAGCATTACAGGCATCGATTAAGTTTGCAAAATAGGAGGCATAATATGGAAGACAAATTTAAAAAATTTAATGAAGAAAAGCAAAGATCAGAAAGAAATATCATCATAGGTGCTATTTTAGTTGGTGTTGGTATTATATTAGCGTTGTTATTTTCTTCACAAGTTCCTGCTTTAGTTGTTGTAGGATTCATAACGATATTTGCAGGATTTATATTCATAGCAATTGGTGCTAGTAAGTTCTTTAAAATTAAAAAAACATTTAAAACAGATGTTTTGATGGAACGATTTAAGGATTTGATCCCTGGCATTGTATATAATCCAAATCAAGGATTATCCGAATCTATTGTTTATTCTACGGACTTTCTTAAAACGGCTGATCGATTTTGGTCAGAGGATTTCCTAAGTGGGGACCTTGATGGAGTATCTTTTGTATCTTCCGATGTAAAATTAGAGGAAAGACATGTGGAACACACGAAGAATGGTACACGAGTGTACTATGTTGCATATTTTCTTGGAAGAGTGTTTCGTTTTAATTTTAATAAAGAATTTGTTGGATCTCTGCAAGTTTTAGAATCAGGATCACCAAAATCCAAGGGATATCAAAAGGTGAAATTGGAATCTGTTGATTTTAATAAGAAATTTAAAACATATGCTACGGAAGATATCACAGCATTTTACATTTTGACTCCCGACATCATGGAACGAATCCATGTACTTGAAAAGAAGTATCCAGGAAGAATTGGACTAAGTTTTAGAGGAGATCACTTGTATGTAGCAATCAACAACGGGAAAGATACCTTTGAATTAAAACTATTCCGTAAAATTGATGATGAAATGATTAAGGAATTTGAACAAGATTTATTGGTTATCAAAGATTTTATTATGACATTGAAATTAAATAATAATTTATTTAAGAAATAGGAGGAGAAAATTATGTTTTTAGCATTAGGAAACGGCGCAATAATAGCAATAGTAATTGGGGCAGTATTATTAATTGTTCTAGTGTGGTACATTGGGGTAATGAATCAACTACGCCAACTAGAATTAAAAGTTCAAGAAGCAGAATCCGGAATTGATGTTGCTTTGACAAAACGTTTTGATATGTTATCAAAAATGTTGCAAACAACAAAAGGTTATGCAAAACACGAAGCTGAAACGTTAGAAAAAGTAGTGAAATGGCGTTCAGGAGTTCCAAAAGATGCAACATTAAAGGATAAAGAAGAATTCTTTAACCAAATGAATCAAGTTGCTTCAGGTATTAATGTAGTAGTTGAAAAATACCCAGACTTAAAAGCAAACACTGTATTCTTGGAATTACAATCAGCAGTAGCAAATACCGAAGAACATCTTCAAGCAGCAAGAAGACTTTACAATGCGAATGTAACAAGAATTAACACTATTATCGTAACATTCCCACAAAGTATCGTTGCAAATGCAATCAAAATGGTTAAGAAACCTTATTTTGAAGCAGAAGAATCAAAAAGAGAAGACGTTAAATTCGATTTCTAAAATATTCAGTTTATTACGATTTTTGCTCAACACATAAACAAAACAAGCTGTAAATCGCTTGTTTTTTTTATACTTTCCATAATTACTTGAAAAGCTTGCAATTTTATGGAATATAGACCACAAATTAGAGGTATAGAAAAAATAAGATACTTGCTATAATTTCCAAAAAGGAGGTTTATATGAATCAAACAATTTTAGTGGGTCGCCTTGTTGCTGACCCAGAGTTAACAGTGTTGGATAACGGAACGAAAGTAACCTCAATAACACTTGCAATTAAACGGAATTTTAAAAGTGGTGAATCCAATGAATATGAAACGGATTTCTTAAAGTGTACTTTATGGAGTGGAATCGCAGAAGCTACGGTCAATTATTGTAAAAAAGGGCATACTGTTGGAGTGAAAGCAAGACTCCAACAAAAACATTTTATCCAAGAGGAAAAGAAAATCTTTTCATACCCAGAAATTGTTGTAGAACAGATAACATTTATTAACAAAGCAAAAGAAAAATAATCTTCATAAAAGAACTATGAATTATTCATAGTTTTTTTATTTTCCTTTTAAAAAAATAAGAAAAAAATGTTATAATTTTTACTAAGGTGATGAGTATGCAACAATATTTGAATTTTTTACAGCACATATTAGATAAAGGGTCACGTAAAAATGACCGAACAAATACGGGAATTATCTCTACTTTTGGTTATCAAATGCGTTTTGATTTGACCAAAGGGTTTCCTTTATTGACTACGAAAAAAGTTCATATGAAATCCATTATTCATGAGTTATTATGGTTTGTCAAAGGGGATACAAGTTTAAAATATTTAGTTGATAATAATGTTCGAATTTGGAACGAATGGCCTTATAAAAAGTTTGTGCAATCCGCTGATTATAACAATGAAACAATGGAACAATATGTGGAGTTCGTTAAGAGCAATCCTGAATTTGCAAAAAAACATGGTGATTTAGGGCCAGTTTATGGAAAACAGTGGAGAGATTTTTCAGGTTATGATCAGTTAGCGTCCGTTATCGATCAAATCAAACACAATCCCGATAGTAGACGTTTGATTGTTTCAGCTTGGAATCCACCACAATTAAAAGATATGGCGTTACCTCCATGTCATTTGTTATTTCAGTTTTATGTGATAGACAATAAATTGTCTTTACAACTATATCAACGTTCTGCAGATGCTTTTTTGGGTGTTCCATTTAATATAGCATCTTATGCTTTACTTCTAATGATGGTCGCAGATGTTTGTAATTTAGAACCATATGAATTCGTTCATACTTCTGGAGATGCTCATATCTATATGAATCACATAGAACAAGTACAGTTGCAATTATCTCGTCAACCGAGACCATTACCTAAAATGGTAATCAATCATAGAGAACATATTGAAGATTTTACCTTTGATGATTTTAAATTAGAAGAATACAATCCTTATCCAAAGATAAAAGGAAAGGTGGCAGTGTAATGATATCCTTAATTTTTGCAACAGATCCCAATCATTTAATTGGTTCTGACAATGATCTTCCATGGAACTATCCTGAAGATTTAAAATACTTCAAAAAAACAACCGTCAATAAAAGTGTTTTAATGGGATTAAATACCTTTCATTCTATTATGAGCATTAATGGAAAACCTCTTCCTAAAAGAAACTTAATTGTAGCTTCTTTAGAAGAATTCTCCTATCCAAATGTGACTGTGATTAGTGATTTAATTAGCTTCTTAAAGGCTCCTCATAACGAGGAGATATTCGTAATTGGTGGAAAAACTATTTATGAATTAGCTTTTCCATATGCGGACAAATTATATATCACTCATATCAAAAAAGCACATATTGGAAACGTGTATTTAAATTTTAATCTTGATGATTTTAAAATGGTTCATCAACAAGAAACACCAGATTTGATTTTTGCTATTTATGAAAGGAAATGATAGTATGCTCGCCATATTACAAATTTTAGTGTCCATATTATTAACCATATTGTATGGAATTAATCATGATATAGGTTTTGAACTATTATCGATTCTTGGAATTATTTTAGTGTTTATTCTATATAATGGTTTAGCTACATTAGCGATCTTGATTGTCTTCGTCATCTTTATTTATGCTACAGAAAAAATCGACCCTAGAAAAGTATGGAAACATAGAGTTATTCATCAGTTTTCCGTGTACTTGTTCCAGTTTTATTATCGTGCTAGGCTTATCGTAACCGGGAAAGAAAATCTACCAAAAAACAATAACTTTGTGATGTATGCGAATCATATAGAATATACAGACCCAATATATATTATGCAAGCATATCAAGGGTTACCAATTGGCTTCATTGCGAAAGATCCATTATTCAAGTTTCCTGTGCTGAAAAATTTAATGTATGGCATGGGGGCCATCCCCTTGACAAGGTTTGTGGACAGAAGCGCATTAGAAACCATATTAAAAGCTATTAAACAAGTTAAAAATGGTCAACCTATGGGTATATTTCCTGAAGCCAAGAGAACGTACTCGAATGATTTGATTGACTTTAAACCAGGATCCTTTAAACTGGCTCAAAAACCGAAAGCGGATATATCGCCAGTTTGTTTATATAACATGCATGCATTATCAAAGAAATTTAGAATTCTACCTACGAAAATATACCTTCATATTTTACCTGTGTTAAAATATGAAGATTACAAAGATATGGATACGGTTCAGCTTTCTAAGAAAGTTTATGAAATTATCAATAATCAAATGGACATATTCAAGAACAGATAGGGGTTACTATGTTAAGATTATTCTTTACATTCTTTAAAATTGGTTTATTTACATTTGGTGGTGGATATTCAATGATTCCATTAATTCATTTTTATGCGGTAAGCAAATATAAATGGATTAGTGAAGAAGAATTTATTGATATTATTGCAATTGCGGAGTCTACTCCTGGACCAATTGCAATCAACTCAGCTACCTATGTTGGATATAAAAATAATGGGGTAAAAGGCAGTGCAGTAGCTACATTAGGTGTCGCATTACCGTCTGTCATTATCATTGTTTTGATTTCCGCTTTCTTAATGCAATTTAAAGATAATATATATGTAGAATACGCATTTCTAGGCATTCGAATAGGAGTTTCCGTGTTGATTTTGAATGCAGCACTCCGCATCTATAAAAAAGTCAAGAAATCAGTTTTAACTTATATTTTATTTGCATTTGGATTTGTAATAGCATTCTTTGATGTAATACCAGTTGTGCTAGTGATTCTAATTGGTGGATTGGTAGGTTTAATAGCGAATGTTTTGATTCATCGTAAGAAAGAGGTGAATCCAATTGATAATTAGTCTATTATTTAAACTCTTTTACACGTTCTTTAAGATTGGTATTTTCACCTTTGGTGGTGGATATGCCATGATTCCACTTATTACTCAAGAAGTATTAAACAATAACTGGGTCGACAATACGGATGTATTAATTGATTTTATAGCGATCGCAGAATCTACTCCTGGCACATTTGCGATCAATATTGCAACATTTATAGGATTTGAACAAGCAAATGTTTGGGGGGCTATAGCAGCTACTTTAGGGGTGATATTGCCATCCTTTGTCATTATTTTGATTATCGCGACTTTGTTCACAAAATTCGCAACGAACAAATACGTTCAAGGGTTCTTAAATGGGATTCGTCCTGTAGTTCCTGGAATTATTCTTTCCGTAGCAATGATATTTATTTTGCGAAGTGTATTCCAAGTAGAACACTTACAATTTGAAGATTTTACATTTGAAATTGGGTCGTTTGCAATACTATTAATCGTATTTACTATCACAAAGATATGGAAAAAAACACATCCAATTCTAATTGTCCTAGTATCTGGTATATTAGGTTTAGTTGTATTTGGATTATTCTAGAGAGGTAAATTATGACATTTGAACTCGATATCATACATTGGCTGCAAAGCTTTCGATCAGACTTTTTAGACTGGGTATTCCAAGCTTTCACCATATTTGGAGAAGAAGTAATACTAATATGTATTCTAGGATTTATTTATTGGTGCTATGATAAAAAGATTGGTGAATTATTGGGATTGACGGTATTCCTCTCTTTAGGATTAAATAGTTTGCTAAAACTAATTATTATGAGACCAAGACCATTTATGGTAGATGACACAATCACCAATATAAGACCTGATACTGCAGGCGGGTATTCATTCCCAAGTGGCCACACACAAACAGCATCTACCGTCTATTTTAGCTTGTATTACTTTATTAAGAAACGATGGCTACTAATACTTGCGATTATCATAACAACGCTCGTCGCTATTAGTCGAATGTATTTAGGTGTCCATTATTTAACAGATGTTTTGGTTGGAGCATTCTTAGGTATTTTGATTTCATTCTATTTTTCAAAGCTATTACATAAGAACATTGATTTAAAAAAAATATA
>CAZSVN010000082.1:0-6069 GCA_964610285.1 uncultured Candidatus Izemoplasmatales bacterium | reverse complement strand
CTGCGTCTAATAATTCCGCAGCCTTTTTAACTACAAGAGCTTCTGTCGCAGAATTATTCAACGTATCTACAACAACAATACGTTTACCTGGCAAATTAATTTTCTTTGCTTCATCAGCGAGAACGTTATGTGTTGCACTTAAATTCTTCGCGACAGTTAATACCAATATTTCATCAAAATGTTCTACCAAACGCTTATATAGGTCTTGAACGTATTTAATGGTAGGTGTTGAAGTAGTTGGATATTCTTCTACTCGACCAATCAGATCAAATAGTATTTCGTTGTTAATACTCAATTTATCAAAGTATTCAACTTCTTCTACGTTTACATTGATTGGAATCACAACAATATTATGTTCTTCAATGAAGTCTTTGGATAAGTCACTAATAGAATCCGTAACAATCACGGTTTTACTTTCTGAATTTTCCAAACGAATATCTAGTTTCATATTATCAATCTTTTGGGTTAATATTTTTCCATAGTTTCTAAGCTCTTGAAACACCTTTTCAGGTTCATTGGTATGAATATGAATTCGGAAAATATTCAATCCTTTGGCGATGATGAGACTATCTCCAAACGAATCTAATTTGGAACGCAAATCATGTTCATCTAAACGACCAATCCCTTGAACCAATCCTTCTGTACAATATTGATACAATACCGATTCATCGTGTTTGTGAGTATGTTCCATTTCAATTTCTTCATAAACAATAGGTTGAATAATTTCTTTGTTATAATAACTATTAATTCCTTGTAAAAACAAAACAAATCCCATAGCCCCACTATCTACAACATCATTTTCCTTTAATATCGCTAGTGTTTCTTTTGTTGCTTCTAAACTAGTGTTAGCAATTAAAAAGGCTTGTTCAAACACACTTTTAATCGTTACTAAATTTTTCTTTACAACATGTAATAAACTGTTTGCCCAATCTTTAATTACAGTTAACATCGTTCCTTCGACTGGATTCGATAAAGATTGATAGGTATACTCTACGCTGCTCGCAACCATATCAGCAAATTCTTGAATGGTGACTTGAGTCTTCCCTGTGGATGCATAGCGAAGTCCATTTACAAATTGTGCAAAAATTACACCGCTATTTCCTCTAGCTCCATATAAAGCAGATTCGCTAATGGATTCTAAAGCCATATGAAAGGAATCATCTTGCTTTGCTTTTTGAGCAATCGCTTGCATTGTAGACGCTAAATTATTCCCTGTATCACTATCTGGAACAGGAAATACATTGATTTCATTTAAAATTTTTCGTTTTTGTAATATATTGACGGTACCATAATTGAACATTTGATACAAGTCTTTACCATTGATATATTCCATAAGCTCACCTCACCAGTATATTTTACCATAACTATTTGAACATCAAATCAAAAATGCTCAGTACTATGTCTGTCGTACATATAATTATATCATATTTTATTTTATTTTAGAGCTTTCAACAAAAAAAACAGCAAATTTTTGCTGTTTTATTTTGTTGTTTTTGGCAGTTTTACATTTAGTGTCTTCCACCAAGTAGATAAAAGATCAATCACAATAACAATTCCTAGAAAAACAGAGAAAACGTTTAAACCAGTTGTGATTGCACTGGATACTTTTGCACTGCTTAAGTCCATTGTAGAGGCTACTTTAGAAATAAATTCACCATTGATTAAATTGCTTGTTCTTAAAAACACGATGGTGATAACCCCAGATACAATTTTACTGATTGTATGAAGAGTTGTTACTTTAATTGTCCACTGACCAGCAATTAATTTATAGCTTTCCGCAGCGATTGTTATCAATAACGAAATAACAAATAGCGGTAAAAATTTTGTGATGATATCGGCTGTAAATAACGGAGCTACGTTGTGGTACCCTCCATCTGAGCCTATCCAACCAATATATAGTTTGTTATAATACAATAGATAAATGAATAAGGTTCCAAATATTATATGGAAAACGACACTTATAATTGCTCCTGTACGGGATATATGTTGTGTTTTCTTCTCTGGTAATTGCGGCAAACTTCGAATATCAAATTCATTACTTGGCGCTTTTTTATATTTGTCAATAATTACGAATATCAAGGTAACAATTCCAAATCCTGTAAACAACCCAGTCACGATATCATTTATGGTATTCGCAAATACTTCCGCTATAATACCAATCGTAGTGGTTGCTTCGTGATCCAAGGAATGTCCTATTACTCCACCTACCGCGGATAGTATTGCAAATACAATCAATACAATTTTAAGCGCAACCAAATAATCGTCCATCCATTCAGGACTGATCAAATAATGTGGTTTTCCCCGATAATTATTCGCTAGTTGTCTAGGATTCCCCAAATCCTTTAACACAATAATAATTTCTTGATCACTTGGGTCTTCACTCAACATATCTAAGATATTTGCTCTTAAATCATTGGTAACTTCTTCCCTTATTTTGTCTGGCAAACGTCTTGTTACATCATAAATATAACGCTCAACTAATTTATTCATACAATGCTCCTCCCATAACTTCCTTTACTTCCAACACGGTTTTATTCCATTCTTCTATTAAAAATTGATATAGTTTCATTCCAGTTTTACTTAACACGTAGTACTTTCTTGGTCGATTGAGTGATGTGTCCCACTCACTCTCTAGTATTTCTTGTGATTCCAGTCGTCTTAATAAAGGATATAATGTACCCGACTCAATACTGATTCCTTTGTCCACTAATTTTTGAAGAAGTGAATAACCGTATTCTTTCTTGTGCAACTGACTCAGTACAATCAGTATTTGGGTACCTCGTTTTAACTCTACCAAGTAGTTTTGATATATATCTTGCATACTTATCCCTCCCATGATTCTTATTATACTGTATGTCATACACTATTGTCAAGTACATATTATTATTTATTTGAATATTAAATATATTGTAAGCAAAGTACTTTTATATTCAAAGTGTTTGTGATACAATTTATTTGGAATGAAAAGGAGGGTTATTTAATGGAAAAATTAAATCTCGTAAAACTAAGAAAATTTAACTTAATCATGGGTGGTTTACACCTAATACAGGGCGTTTTAATGCTCATCCTATCGGCTACAGTAATTCAAACAATTTCGGAATTCAAGCCAACTATCACACAAATATATCTGTTCTTCAATACAGATACAATGACCTTAGAAACCGGTATTAAAGAATTATTTGGATTACCGTTTGGAATTATGGTCGCAGCGTTTTTATTATTATCTGCTTTGGCACATGGAATCATATCCATACCAAAAGTAACCAATGACATCTACAATAGAGACTTAGAAAAAGGTATTAACCAATTTCGTTGGTATGAATATGCATTAAGTTCTTCTATCATGATTGTTTTAATTGCTACTTTATTTGGAGTATATGATGTAGCTACATTATTATTGATCTTTGTAATCAATGCATTAATGAATATTTTTGGATTGTACATGGAAAAAATGAATAGTGGTAATGATAAGAAAAATATCAAATGGGGACCATTTGTATATGGTTCTATCGCTGGTATCATCCCTTGGGTAGTCATCATCATTTATATGACTGGTAATGGAAATTATGATATGGTGCCTTGGTTTGTTTGGGCAATTGTTGGTACATACTTTGTAGCGTTCAACACTTTCCCAATCAATATGATCTTACAATATAAGAAAGTTGGCAAATGGTCAAACTACTTATATGGGGAAAGAACTTATATTGTACTAAGTTTAGTTGCGAAATCAATCTTAGCTTGGTTAGTATTATTTGGTGCAATGCAACCTTAATACGTACATTTAAAAACTTAAAAAAGAATGACTGACAAAATATATGTCAGTCATTTTTATTTATTTCGTTAATTCTTTGTATTTTTCTTCTATTTCCCTGCAAATGCGTTCGAACTCTTCCCCTTGGAACATATCATCTACATGTAAATACATGATTTTTTCTTTTGGAACCTTATAATTTCTAAAAATGCGATCCAATACATCATAATAATTTGCGTAATGAAATGTTAGATAATCGTATTGGTCTTTTTCAATATCTCTACCGCGTTTTTTAACATTTTCAAATAATTGCTTTGTTCCCCTAACGATAACTAAGTGAATATCTACATCAGGAATGCGTTTTAAGTGCTCATCTGCAATTGCATAGGTTAACGCTACTTCATAGGCAGACATAAACCCTTCTAAACGCAATAATTCCGTAAACACTAAATTAGAGAATAACGTAGAATCACAAACACAGGATACTTCGTTCCTAGTTCTCCACATTAACAAAAACAGAGAACTATAAAAAGCATTTTGACTTAACAACGCAAATTTTTCTTTGTCTTCATAAAAAAGTGGTAAGAATTCATTCTTTTCTACGGGCTCTTCGATAAGAGGAATGTTGTAATGATCGGATAATAACTTCGATAATGTTGATTTTCCACAACCAATTGGTCCTATGATGCCTATTCTCATAATGTTCTCCTTTATATGTTATAAACGTTACAATAATTATACCGAAGAATTAAACGGTTGTCAAAACGAAATCCAGAAATTTATTAGAAATTTCGCGAAAGATTTTCAGTTTCATATAAAACTATATCATTTTGTATGATATGTGGGATATTTATATGGTTTTTTTGCTTTTTGCATTACAAAATAGTTATTTTCTAATATAATATTCATATCGAGGTGGCATTATGGAGAAAGAAAAAAATTTATTTATGAAACAATTGCTTAAATTTTTAACCTTAAAACAAAACATTATACTATTTTCTATACTACTCGTCATATTTGTAGTAATCTATTTTGTTTTTACACTCAATCCAAACAATGCAAATGTAACTTGGATTTTTTCATCATCCATGCAGACATTGGCTGCGTTAATAGCATTATTACCAATTTCCTATAGTTATTACTTACATAATGTAGAAGCTGCCAAAAAAGATGATTACGATGATTACATTATTAAAAAATTGGAAAAAGATGTGTATTATGAAATGATGTTTGTAATCATCTATTCTTTAATTATCATTGTCTTCAATTTAATCAGTCTATTTTTAATATACAGTATTCAAACTGCTTTATTTTCCGCTTTCTTTACGGTGCTGGCAATCCAATTACTTGTTATTTATATCTACCGTCTGTTTGATCCTGAGCGAGTAAATAACATTCTTAGAGATTTAGATAAAACAACCGTCAACAAAGATCAAATTAAGATTTCGTTGGATCAGTTTATCACGCAGTATTTAAATCTTGAAACAACCATCAAAGATTATATTTCCAATGAAAATGATAATGAGTTAATTGATGATGTACCTCTGTATAATATCGTCGATAATTTATCCAAGGACTTTCCGGAACTAAATAAGTATTATGATAATTTTAAAGAAATTATTTTCCATAGAAATAACTTAATTCACAATTATCACGATGTTGTAGTGGATTACTCAAAATATGAACGAATCATTGAATTAATTAATATCTTTCAAAAACACAATCAGTTTTTCGTTACCGAACATATCTTCACGGATGTGAGCAATATCAAAGAAATTATTCAAAAAACATTGAATGAGTACTTAGTAGAATCCAATAGTTTAAAAGCTATGGATGGAAATTATCTAGAAGATTTAAAGGAAGATATTGTTTCGTTATTTAAATCCCATTTTGTAAGCAATTATTACTTTACAAAGGGCTTATCGGAAGCAAACGATACCGATTTTGAAATCATTCAAAACAACTATTCCAACCGTAAAATTGTCGGAATTGATATCAGAACGGTGGATTCTAAACTATTTCATAGTATCGCTACTTCCTATTTTAACCGTTTGAAGGATCGATATTTATATCTATTTATCATTAATTATGATTACAAAAATAATGCCTTTGATTTATTTTATAAAACAAAATCGAATGCAATCAAAAGCATACGAGTTGGGTAACCTAATTTCATTAAAAAAAGCGATAGATCTAAATGGATTTATCGCTTTATTTTTTTTTGTGTCTGTATTTATACAGATGATTCATTACATCTTTAATCAACTGGTTTCTTAAATCCAATACAATCTCTTCGTTTAATATCCGATTTTGCTTTA
>CAZSVN010000081.1:0-6139 GCA_964610285.1 uncultured Candidatus Izemoplasmatales bacterium | reverse complement strand
ACCTGTTCCCTTACCGAACACAGAAGTTAAGCACTTCAGCGCCGATTGTAGTACGTTCGCGTGCGAGACTAGGACATTGCCAGGCTGCTTTCTAACATAACAAACAAATTCCTGATTGAAGCATCAGGGATTTTTTATTGCAAAAAAATATCGAAGCATAACGAAAATTAATCATTGACTTTCGTTGAATTATTTGGTAAATTAATTACTTGACTAGATGAAAAGGAAAACAACAATGAATAGATTATGGAATAGAAACTTTACAATACTTACCTTAGGAACTTTTGTTTCGGCACTAGGAAGTGCAGCGGCATCTATTGCGCTTGGAATATTAATATATTTAGAGACAGAATCTCCTTTGATATTGGCGATTTTTTCTGTCGTGAATATTGTTCCTAGATTGATTACAAATTTCTTGATTGGACCATTTATAGATCGACATTCAAGAGTGAAAATTATCTACTGGATTGATTTCTTTTATTTTGCTTTTTTCGCCGGATTATCCTTGGTGTTATTTCAAGGATATTTTAATATTGTTGTGTTTACCTTAATTGGTGGTGCAATAGGTATTATAGATACGATATATCAAATTGCATATATGAGTTTATTTCCAGAAGTTATTACTGGAAAAAACCACTCAAAAGCATACTCTATATCAAGCTTGATATGGCCTATTTCAGCGGCTATCATGGCACCAATTGCAACTTATTTTATTCAAAATTTTACCTTTGGCGTAGCCATCTTAATGGCCTTTAATGCAGTTACATTTTTTCTAACAGCATCTTTAGAAACTACGATAAAAGCAGAAGAGGAATTGAACACTTCTGAGCCTGTTAGATTTAAATTTTTAATTGATTTAAAAGAAGGGTTTCGTTATTATAAAAAAGAACGAGGCATATTAGGAATTGCATTATTATTTATGTTTTTTTCATGCGTATATGCAGTATCCGATTTGCTTCGAATGCCTTTCTTTGTGGAAAATTCTTTATATACTATTCAACATTTTTCTTACCTTATTTCCGCTGGAGCTATTGGGAGAATTATGGGTGGAATCTTGCACTATCGGATTCGCATCCCAAAAGACAAAAAATATATCATTGCAGTTACCGTCTACTTCTCAGTGGAAATTTTAGGAGCGATTACATTACTTAGTCCTTACTTTGTAATGATTATATTTAGTTTTATTATTGGATTATTATCGGTAACTTCCTTTAATATTCGCATGAGTGCAGTACAAACATATGTACCTTCTTCCATAAGAGGAAGAGTCAATGCCGTGTTTTCTTTGTTATGGAGTATTGGGGGAATTATAGGATTAATTGCAGCTGGTTTGATTGCTGAATACACTCAAATTGGGTACCAATGGATTATCTTTGGAGGAGCTGGGCTTACCATACCAGCAATCCTTTTGATTCCTGTTCGAATGAAGAAAGATTTCGAAAAAATATATAATGTTGATTTATAAAACGAAATAAATATATAATGTTTAAGGAGAAAATATGAAAACAAATAATAAACTAGTTAGAGACTTAATACCAAATATTATTAAGGCTGAACATAAGAAACCAATCACAAGAATTCTATTAAATGATGAAGAATATGAGAAAGAACTTCATAATAAAATGCAAGAGGAACTAGAAGAATATTATGAATCCGGAGACATCATGGAACTCGTTGATTTGGGAGAAGTCATGCATGCATTACTCGATTTAAAAGGTGTTTCTATTCAGCGTTATCAAGAATTAAGATTACGAAAACTGAAAGAAAAAGGATCTTTTAAAAAAAGAGTTTTTCTTATAGAGGTTGTTGAAAATAATTAATCTTTAATATATAATGAAAAAAAATATTATGTTTATTTAATATTGTTTAAAGGAGAAACATATGAAAAAAATACTTTTAATGACTTGTTTTATTATAATTTCTTTCCTCACGACTGCTTGTGAACCAACTACTACATCTATCACTGCGAATACAAGTTTGACACAATCAACTACCTATGTAGCAGTAACAAATATTATGCTTGAAGTGGATCAAGCAGAAACTTGCATGGGAAATCAAATCAGCTTAACCGTAACATTTTTACCATCAAATGCTACAAATCAGGCATACACAGTAAGTATTAGTCCGGGAACTCTTCTAGCGTTTGTAGGAACAAATCATTTGTTAGTGGATGTTATAGGTGAAAGTACAAATGGTGAAATTGCGGATGCTTCTATTACGGTCACAAGCGATGATAATGCAAACATAACCGACACAAAAGGAATATATATTCACCATTCTACGACGACTGTTTGCACACCATAGAATGTTGTGATTTTAGAGTATTTGTTATAAAAAAGCAAAAAATGTCATGCAATTGACATTTTTTTATGTTGTATGTTATGATTGTCAGTGCATTCTAATAATTCGGAGGGCCTCATGATTTTTGGATACTTAATACCGCTTGTAATGGTTGGATTAAATTTAATTTCTTCATATCAATGTTTAAACAAGAGAAAAACTCTTCTTTTTACATTTTTAGTATATGGTGCAACTACAATAATTATGTTATTGTTTGTATACACATTTGATCATTATATCTTGATTGATAACCCGAATATTGGAAATGGAGTGTATTTGTTATTTGGATTAATCTATTTTATTCCTATTAAGGTTGTATCCGAACAAAAACCAAAAGAAGTATTGGTTATTATGTTTTCAACTTGGATATACACGCTTTTTGTGTTTGTTATTGCTAACCAAGTAAGTATGTTTTTCCCAATAGAGCAGAAACTAATGATTGCTTTTATCGTACAAATTGCACTGCACGCAGCTACTTATAGCCCGTTTTTGAAATTTATGAAGAGAAAATTTGTATTTGTATTAAGCAATATTAACAAACAAACGATGAATATTCTATTTATTATTAGTTTACTTTGGTTTGCATTACTGATTATGATGAACTATTCTTTAACATCGGGAGCCAACAATTATTTAAACATTCTTTTGTTTTTCATGTTTGGAGCATTAGTGTTATTATCCTATAAGAATTTCCATTCCTCTGTATTTTTGTCTAAAGAAACCGAAAAACTTACTATGAAATCATATAGGGATCATTTAACAAACCTAAAAAACAGAGCATGCTTAATGAAAGATACAACAAAAAATATTCAACAAGAAACTCCTTTCCACCTTATTTATCTTGATTTAGATTCTTTTAAAATGATAAATGATGATTATGGCCACGAAGTAGGGGATGAATACTTAGTAGTCTTTTCAGATAAAACATTGGAAGAATTTCAGCTAAAGAACAATTTTTATAGAATTTCGGGAGACGAATTCATAATATTATCCTATGAAAAAGACTTAGAACCGCTTTTAAATCAACTAGATATATATTCTAAATCAAAAAACTTAGGAATGGTAGACTTTAAGGGGTTTAGTTTTGGTTATTCATCGTATCCCAAAGATGGGAATAAACTTCGAGAATTGCTATCTGTTGCAGATGCAAAAATGTATATTGAAAAAAGAAATAAGCAAGAAAATGAAATGTTAATTTAACGAATGATGAATGCTAACTATTTTTAAAAAAAAACGTCAAATTGACGTTTTTTTTACTAGCTATTTTTATTACTTTTGAGTATAATATTATAGGGTAATAAAAAGACAAAAAAAATCACTTGACACACCTAGTTGTGTAGTGTATAATAAGTACGCTTTATAATATATATAAGTGAAAGGTTGCGCAGCAGCCTTATAAAAATGAAACAAACGCGCCTCCCGGGTGTGTGGGTAAGAGAGGAGGAAAATAGAAAATGCCTACAATAAACCAATTGATTAAAAAAGGTCGTCACGACAAAGTGAGAAAATCAAAATCGCCGCAGTTGAATATAGGATTTAATAGCTTGAAGAAAACGTATACCAATGAAAGCAGTCCTCAAAAACGTGGTGTTTGTGTCAGAGTAGCAACTATGACACCAAAAAAACCTAACTCAGCATTAAGAAAATATGCACGTGTTCGTTTATCGAACGGTGGTGAAGTTAACGCATATATTCCTGGTATTGGACACTCATTACAAGAGCATAGCGTTGTACTAATTCGTGGTGGTCGTGTAAAAGATTTACCTGGTGTTCGTTATCACATTGTTAGAGGAACATTAGATACGACTGCAGTGGATGGAAGAAAACAAAGCCGCTCTAAATACGGAGCAAAGAGACCTAAAAAATAAAAAAATAAAAAATAACTAGAATTCGAAAGGAGGAATTACTTATGCCTCGTAAGGGAAATATTGTAAAAAGAGATGTTTTACCGGATCCGATATACAATTCAAAATTAGTTAACAAACTAATTAATAACATAATGTTAGCCGGAAAGAAAAGTACAGCTCAACACATACTTTATAATGCATTTGAGCGTATTAGAGAGATTACAGGTAAAGAACCATTAGAAGTGTTTAATGAAGCACTGAATAATATCATGCCTGTATTAGAAGTTAGAAGCCGCCGTATTGGTGGTCAAAACTACCAAGTACCAAGTGAAGTTAGATCTGATAGAAGAGTGACACTAGGGCTTAGATGGCTAGTTCAATATTCTCGTTCCAGAAATGAAAGAACAATGGATGAGAGATTGGCTAAAGAGATCGTTGATGCATCAAATAACGTTGGAGCATCGATTAAGAAAAAAGAAGATATGCACAGAATGGCTGAAGCAAATAAAGCTTTCGCACATTATAGATTTTAATTAAAGGAAGGAATTAAGTTATGGCACGTGAATACACTATAGAAAATACACGTAATATTGGTATCATGGCTCATATTGATGCTGGTAAAACCACAACTACTGAAAGAGTCTTGTACCATACCGGTAGAATTCACAAAATGGGTGAAACTCATGATGGGGCTTCGCAAATGGACTGGATGGAACAAGAGCAGGAACGTGGGATTACAATTACTGCCGCAGCAACTACTGCTTTCTGGAAAAATCATAGAGTAAATATTATCGATACCCCAGGACATGTTGATTTTACTGTTGAAGTATCAAGATCATTACGCGTATTAGATGGTGCTGTAGCGGTATTAGATGCTCAGGCGGGCGTTGAACCTCAAACAGAAACTGTTTGGAGACAAGCGAATGAGTATAAGGTTCCTCGTATAGTATTTGCTAATAAAATGGATAAAGTTGGAGCAGATTTTGCTTTCTCTGTAAAATCAATACAAGATCGTTTAGGAGAAAATGCAGAAGCAATCCAATGGCCAATAGGAGCAGAAGATTTATTTACTGGAATTATTGATTTAATAACTATGAAAGCTTACCATTTCGATGGTGGTCCAGAAGAAATTTATGAAGAAATAGAAATACCAAAGGAACTAAAAAAGGAAGCTGAATTAAGAAGGCATGCATTAATCGAAGCAATCGCTGATTATGATGAAGAATTATTAGTAACGTATTTAGATGGTGGAGAAATTTCTGTTGAATTGTTAAAAAGAGCAGTTCGTGCAGCGACATTATCTGTTAAATTCTTCCCAGTTATGTGTGGATCTGCATTTAAAAATAAAGGGGTTAAGTTTATTTTAGATGCAGCAATCGATTATTTACCTTCTCCAGCAGAAGTTCAACAAGTTCATGGTTTCAATAGAAACGATGAAGAAATTGAAATTGCTCATGATGATGATAAAGATTTCGTAGCATTAGCTTTCAAAGTAATGACAGATCCATTTGTTGGTAGAGTAACATTCTTCAGAGTATATTCTGGAGTAGCAAAAAAAGGATCATATATCTATAACGCTTCAAAAGACAAAAAAGAACGTCTTGGAAGAATATTGCAAATGCATGCAAACTCAAGAACAGAAATTGATGAAGTTTACTCAGGAGATATTGCAGCTGCAGTAGGATTAAAAGATACCATTACAGGTGATACATTATGCGCAGTAAATAAACATGTTGTGTTGGAATCAATGAAATTCCCAGAACCAGTTATTTCTGTAGCAATTGAACCTAAAACAAAAAAAGATCAAGACAAAATGGGAGTTGCTTTACAAAAACTTTCTGAAGAAGATCCAACATTTAGAACGTATACGGACACAGAAACTGGACAAACTATCATATCTGGTATGGGTGAATTACATCTAGAAATTATCGTTGATAGAATGAAAAGAGAAT
>CAZSVN010000080.1:4072-6394 GCA_964610285.1 uncultured Candidatus Izemoplasmatales bacterium | reverse complement strand
TGATTTTGATGTTATGATGATATTAGCTTTATCCGATACAGAAATAGATACATTACTTGCTTCTGATATCTTAGCTGCTACAATTGGTCAAGTTATTTATGACTTAGGAACATCTACATTAGTAGTTCCTGATGAAGCAGTTACAACAGTAGCTGTGGATACAGTTGATGAAACGGTTGTAACCCAATTAGAAATCAAGGCAATTCTAAATTCCCTTGCAATTCTTGGTATTGCCGATTTGGATAATATGGCATTTGACGCAACTATCATTAATAATTTAGAAAATACTGCGCAAGATAATTTGGATGATGTTAAAATTACAACCTTATTGAATTCCTCTGTAGTTCACGCAACCATTAGTGACGTTATCCTTGATTTGGATACAACCAATGGTGGAATGCTAATCGTTCCTGCAAAAAGCCCAACAGGGGCAGATGTTACCTATCTAAGTGGCAGTACAAATTATATTGCTAAAGTAGAAGTTGGTAATATGTTAAAAGCATTGTATAAATTAGATATCACCAACTTTGATAATATTGATTTAGAAGATACGGATCTATTACTTACAAATTTACCGGATTTAATCATATCTAATATTATTCAAGCAACCGTTTCTGATATTATTTTAAGTTTAGAACCGACGATTATCGTTCCGGAAAAAGATGCTTTAGAAAATCAAATTAAAATTGTACAAGGAACAACGACTTATATTGATCAAACAGAAATAGAAAATATGTTAGATGCTCTAGAATTATTGGGCATTTCTGATCCTACTGCATTTGCTTCAACCTTTGATTTGACAGATATTAATACAGATGCTGATCAAACTATATTATTAAATTCTGCAATTATGCATGCGACTATTTCTCAAACATTATTTGATTTAGGAGATGCAGTGTTAATCATACCAGCATTCGAAGAAGATGGAAGTACAGCTCTTGTATTAGAAACTGGTTCTTTAGGCAATGAAACAGAATTTGTCGTTAAAACGGAAATTAAAGCGTTAATCGATGCATTCAATATCATGGGCTTTACAGACTTAGAATCTTTTGGTGCAGAAATTGATCCGGCAAAATTCTTAGCGAATGCGGATGATATTCTACTATCTAGTAGTTTACAAGCGACAATGTCCAACCAAATCATTTCCAGTTCATCTGGAACATTGGTTGTGCCAGAAGAAGATGCCCTTGAACATTCCTTGACTGTAGATGTTGGAGCATATACTTATATTTATAAAGCGGAATTGGAAAACCTAGTAAATGCATTAAGTCTATTAGGAGTTGGAGATCCAACGACATTTAATTCCAGTTTCGATTTAACTTTAATTTCTTCAGATACCGATCAAACAACCTTATTAGCTTCTGCGATTATGCACGCAACCATATCGAATACTCTATTTGACTTAGGAGATGCAGTATTGCTAATACCTATGACAGAAGAAGATGGGCTTGCAGCAATTCGTTTGGAAACAGGTTCTGTAGGTAATGAAACAGAATATGTTGTAAAAACAGAAATTAAAGCTCTAATCAATGCGTTCACTGCAATGGGATTTTCGAACTTAGAATCGTTTGGTGCAGTAATGGATACCTCAAAGTTATTAGATAATTCTACAGAAATATTGGCTTCAAGCAGTTTGCAAGCTACATTATCTAATCAAATATTAACTAGTATATCTGGCAACTTAATCGTTCCAGATGAAGATGAGTTAAATGATGATATTCGCATTCTATTAAGCGATGTGACTTATATTCGAAATAGCGAAATGCAAAACTTTATTGACGCTGTAAACTTATTGGGTATTACGGATTTCGATACATTTAGTATTGATCCAAGTGATATATTCAGTGTGGATCTAAATGATTTCTTTGATTCCTACATTATGCAAGCAACGGTTTCAAAATATGTATTGGATCAATCCGATGATGAAACCGCGTTAGCTGGAACAACTAAGATCTTAGTTCCGACGATAAAGAGAGAAGCGATTTTAGTGAATACAGTTGCTAGTGAACAAATTGAAAAACAAGAATTGATTCATATTATTGATGCATTAGATGTACTCGGTATGGACAACTTTGATGATTCGGTAAGTTCCGCTTCTATTACAACATTATCTGAAGCTGAAATTACATCTGTATTGCAAAGTGCATCCTTCCATGTGACAATCGATAATATGTTACGAGGAAATGCAAGTGTTGCGGCTAAAATCCCTGCGTTAGCAGAAGAGGATTTATATGGAGTCAATCCATTAACAACTGCAGAAGCATTGACAAACTTTATCTTAGCATCCAATACATTAGGTAGTGGGGCAGACTTTACGAGTGC
>CAZSVN010000080.1:0-3982 GCA_964610285.1 uncultured Candidatus Izemoplasmatales bacterium | reverse complement strand
ATTGAATTCGATGATCGTTCGGAATATTTTAACGGATGAACTCGAAACAATGATGGAACTGGATGATCCTATTGATTTATATTGGCCAGCAAACATTGACTACGAAGAAAGTAATCCTTTATTGTTCTTAACAGAAGATGGAATCAACAATGTCTTATTACATTATGGTCTGATTACTTAATGATTTAAATAGTACAAGAGGAGAGTATTTTACTTTCCTCTTTTTTTATGATTATGTTATAATATATTACTACAAGTAAATTAGGAGGACATAATGAAAAAACTATTAGCGATTTTATCTATATTATTATTCGTTGTAACCGCAGCAAGCTGTTCTTTGAATAGTACTACTGTTTTAACAAATACAACTTCGACGACAGCAGCTACTACAACCACAGCGAGTCGAGAACAAACTATCAAGTTATTCTCTATGAATGACTTTCATGGAGGTACCTATTCTGATATTGCAAATTTAGAGCAAATAGGTGCGTATTTAAAATATCAAAAAGAAACGTATGAAAACACGTTGATTTTGTCAAATGGAGATATTTTTCAAGGTGCAGCACTTTCCAATTACTATCATGGAGAACCAATAGTGGAAGTATATAACAATATTGGTTTTGATGGTTTTGTTCTTGGAAACCATGAATTTGATTGGGGTATTGACGTGATCCAAGATTATGCAGATGGTTCTTTGGAAAACGGAGAAATGTCTTATCCAATTCTAGCTGCGAATATTGTCTATGTGGATTCTCAAGAGCCTTTGGAAAATACGATACCGTATATTATTAAGGAATTCAATGGTGTTAAAGTTGGAGTCATTGGTTTGATTGGGGACGTTATTGATTCTATATCTGCATCTAGAGTCCAAAATATTGAGTTTCTAGATCCAGCGGATACGATCTATGATTATTCAGAAGAATTAAGAGTCAATCAAAACTGTGATATTGTGGTGGTATATATCCATGATGGATCAGATATCAATTATGAAATTTCTGGATTTACGGACAATCATTACGTGGATGCAATATTCAATGGTCACACTCATCAGTCTGAAGCAGGTACAATAAGAAGAAGTAATGGGCAACCTCTTGTTTACGCGCAATCAAGCAATAAGTCATCATCATTATTTGCAGGGATAACATTAGTTTATGATACACTAGAAAACCAAGTGATTTCTGGTTCAGCAATTAATTACGATTTTGATCTTATAGAATATGAAAGCGATTCAGAAATTGTAGCTATTCTGGATAGTTATCAAAACGATTCAGTGTATACTGCTTTTGTATCACAAGAACTAGCAACAATAGAAAGTTATTATCCAAAATATGATTTCATCGTTGCTACTTGGGGTGCATCTGTTATTCGTGATTACGCAGGAGTGGATATCGGAGCTGTTAATTCTGGCGGATTCAGAAACGCTCTAGAAGAAGGCACATTAACAATGGGTGATATGATTGAATTTTATCCGTTTGATAATTATATTAAAACAAGTCGATTAACGGGAACACAATTATTGGAGTTCTATGAAGATGTAATGGACTACGATTCTGATGTTGTATTTGATGATGGGTTAACATACGATGGGTCGCACCTATATATGAATGGAGTACAATTGGGTTCTTCAACGCTTTATACAATAGGGGCAGTTGATTATATCTTTGACAAGGATAATTATGCTTTCTTAGATGGTCAAGATATTACTCAGACAACACTGCTGATCAGAGATTTATTAGTTGAAGACTTATTGGCTACTTCCGGATTGTTTGATCCAGACAATGGAACCAGTTTCCAAGATTTATCAGCTATGTATAATTCGTTTTTCTTCACTGATATGAGAAGAAGTATCAGTATATAATTGAATACTTACTCAAAAAGGCAACCTATTTGAATATGTTGCCTTTCTTTTTTTGAAAAATGAAAATAGTTGCTTTAAACCAATCAATAGCATATAATGTTTATGAAATTTTATAAGAAAATGTTACATATCAAGAATGGATATATATTGCACCAAAGAAAAGGAAATCATATGAAGAATATTGTAAACAAGACAAACTTAATAAACATATTCTTTTATGTGTCCGGTATGGTGATTACAGCGCTAGGTGTGGTATTGCTACTAAGAAGCAATTTAGGGATTAGTCCCTGGGATACTTTAAATTATAGTTTCAGTCAGATATTAGATATTTCCTATGGAAATGGAAATTTTATTATATCAAGTTCTCTGGTTGTTTTCGTTACAATAAAGGAGAAGAGAATTAAATACTTATTAATTGTAATTCCAATATTCGTTGTAACGAGATTTATCGATTTATTTAACAACACGATGTTTTTATCGGATAGTTATCAAATATTACCATATCAACTATCATTCTTTGTTTTTGGAATATTAATATTAGCTTTAGGTGCTGCATTTATGATTTTTTCTAGGTATCCTGCTGGAATCTATGAAGAGTTTATGTTAACGATTATGCGTATCTTTAAAACGGAAAAGTTAGCCCTAACAAGAGTGTCTATGGAAGTGATAGTTGTAGTGATCGCCTTTATTATTGGGGCATTTGGTGGCTTTTGGTTAGGGAAAATTAACCTTGGAACCATCTTCATTAGTTTGACATTTGGATATATACTGAACTTTTTCTTAGTACGATTACAACATATAAGAAAGAAAAACCAACTTAAAATTTAAGTTGGTTTATTTTTTATTCTAACGGGTTAATGTTATAGTTCGCTGCTTTCAATTGTTCTCCATCAAAAATGATATGATTTAAGGAGCAATTATATAATAACGATCCATAGGTAAAATCTTCTAGTAATCTTGTAAGAATTGCTTTAATGACATGTGAGTGAGTAACAATTAGTAATTTTTTATCAGGGTATTTTTTACAAATATCAATAATAGCATGATACACTCTATTCTCTAGAACCTCATTGACTTCCATATTCGGTACCAAACCTCGCTTGATCATATAATAGTAATCATCATTGATTTCTTTACCATCATAATCTCCAAAGTTTCGTTCAATTAACCCTTTATCTAAGACAATCGGACGGCTAAGAAGCATTCCCTTATTGACTAGTTTTGCAGTGGTATAAGCTCTTTTTAAAGGAGAACTTATGACCATATCAAATTCCATATTATGTTCTTTAAAATAAGTACCAGTCGCGTATGCTTGTCGAATACCATCTTCATTCAGAGGGTTATCCATTCGTCCTTGTACTATGTAATTTTTGTTTGCATCTGTTTGAGCATGTCTCATTAATATTATTTCATTCATTTTATCACCACATGTATTATATCAAATTATGATTAAAAATCTAGGGTAAATATTTCTGTAAGTGTTTTCAAGCCACTAGACATATTTATTTACAATAACACTGAATAATAGTATAATAGACCTACAAAAGTGAGGTAATATTATGAGAATGGTTGACATTATTGAACAAAAAAGAATGGGATTTCCAAATACAGAAGCGGAAATTGATTTTGTAATCAATGGTTATGTGAATGGAGAGATACCAGATTATCAAGTTAGTTCTTGGTTGATGGCGATTTTTTTTCAAGGTATGACAGATGATGAATCTTTCTTCCTGACCAAAGCTATGCTATATAGTGGAGATATAATAGATGTTTCTAAAGTAGAAGGAATCAAAGTTGATAAACATTCCACTGGTGGAGTAGGAGACAAAACAACGTTGGTATTAGGCCCACTTGTTGCTAGCCTTGGAGCGAAATTAGCAAAATTATCTGGTAGAGGCTTAGGCCATACTGGTGGAACACTTGATAAAATGGAATCAATTCCTGGACTAAGTATTGATATTCCTGAAGAACAGTTCATTGCTCAAGTCAATAAAATTAACATGGCAGTTGCCGGTCAAACCAAAAAGATTGTACCAGCTGACAAATTATTATATGCATTAAGAGATGTAACTGGTACCTTTCCATCCATTCCATTCATTGCATCACGTAATATGTCTAAAAAAC
>CAZSVN010000079.1:0-6439 GCA_964610285.1 uncultured Candidatus Izemoplasmatales bacterium | reverse complement strand
CATTCACTTTGTATAGATTACCATTTGATTTTGTTGATTGATAATTGTTATCCATATCCATTGCAATATTATATTTGTCTGCTAAATAATGCAACGCTTCTACAAATGATATATTTTTATATTTCTGGATAAACATAATTGAGTTACCTTTTTCACCACATCCAAAGCAATTAAATATTTGTCGCTCTTTACTAACAAAAAAAGAAGGGGTTTTTTCACTATGAAATGGACACAAGCCTTTCATGTTTTTCCCAGCAGTTTGTAATGGAACAAACTCACTGACAACATCAACAATATCAGCCGTATCTTTAATTAAATCAATTGTTTTTTGACTGACCATTGCCATAGATTCACCTTCTCTATATTTTTTATTTTCTAAATTCCAATCACGTTCTCTTACAGTGACTGTTTGGTCTTCTAACGTTTGTTGATCAATGGTAACACAATATGGTGTTCCAATTGCATCTGCGCGACGGTATCTCCGACCGATATTTCCTGTTTCATCATAAGAAACTTCATAATCCACAAGCAAATCTTCATAAACCTTAAGTGCTGCTTCTGAATGATATTTCTTCACCAAAGGAAATACAGAAACCTTTACAGTAGCTGATGCTTTTGATAGTTTTAAAACAGTTCTCGTATCGGTATCATTGATGGTTTCTTCTTCTAAAGAATCCAATAATACTGCAAATAATAGACGTTCTACTCCTAAGCTTGGTTCAATTACATACGGAACATAATTTTCATTTGTTTCTGGGTCTAGATAATCTAATGTTTCTCCAGAATACTCGGAATGACGTTTCAAATCATAATCTGTTCTCGATGCAATTCCCCACAATTCATCAAATCCCCATGGATAGTTATACAAGATGTCTGTAGTAGCATTTGAATAGAACGATAATTTTTCTTTAGCGTGATCATAAAACTTCACATTTTCGGATTCCAATCCTACTGTTGCTAGGAAATCCAAACAAAATTGTTTCCAGTATGCAAACCAATCCATTTCTGTACCTGGTTTACAAAAAAACTCCAATTCCATTTGTTCAAACTCTCTAGTTCTAAAAATAAAGTTTCCTGGAGTGATTTCATTTCGAAATGATTTCCCGATTTGACCAATTCCAAACGGTATCTTTTTACGAGAAGTACGAAGAACATTCTTGAAGTTCAAGAAAATACCTTGCGCAGTTTCAGGCCTTAAATAGATATCATTTACAGATTCAGTAGTAACACCTTGCTGAGTTTTAAACATCAAGTTAAATTCACGGATTGGTGTGTAGTCAAATCCACCACAATTTGGACATTTAATCTTATGTTCTATTATGTATTCATACATTTCGTTGTAATCCCAACCATCTGCATCTACTTCATTTTTTGTTGCTCTTGCGATTAAATTATCTGCACGATGTCTAGCTTTACAACTTTTACAATCCATCAATGGATCTTTAAATCCACTCACGTGACCAGTAGCTTCCCATGTTTTAGGATTCAATAATATGGAAGAATCAATTCCAACATTATTCGGGTTTTTTGCTACAAAAAAATCCCACCAAAGTTTCTTGATGTTATTTTTTAAGCTGACTCCTAATGGACCGTAGTCCCAAGTGTTTGCAAGGCCTCCATAAATCTCTGATCCTTGATATATAAATCCGTAACGCTTTGCGTAAGCGTAAAGTTGCTCTAATGTATATTTCAAATGTCTCATCCTCTCGTTTTTTTATGCATACTACACCAGTTTAATTATATGTTTATTCATGATTATTGTCAAGGTAACGAAATATAATATATTATATTTCAAGAAAAAAGAACCTATCAATAACCGATAAGTCCTATTAACATTTTACGTGAATTGCTTTTAAAGTTCAAATGATATTGATAATATTTGTCGATTGCCTGTCGAATATCTTTATAAAAGCGTTTATCAATATCTAGTTGATCTGATGTCGATAAATCAAAATAGTAGATTTTCATCAGCTCGTTTACTACTTCCGTTTCAATATCACTTACTCCAGTTAGATGGGTTTCACAACACATACCTCCAGCTTGTATAGAAAAGCGAAGATTGTCGGTGCGTTCACATTCCACACAGTGACCAAACATTGGATTGATTCCCAAAAGATATAATAACTTCAACTCGATCATATTCAAATATGGTATATATACTTCTTGTTCGTCTACAATCGAAAATATTTTTAATAGGAAATGATACAGTTTTTCATGGTCATGTTCGTGGGTAGAAATATAATAAATGAGTTCTAACACATGTAATGAATATGTATACTTTTCTAAATCGCTTGAAATTCGTCTATAATCATCTAATACATCCCCATCTCTAAGTGTTCTTAAGTCTTTCCCGGAAACATGTATCCCTACTTTGCTTAAGACTTTTGAAAAGCTTAAAAAAGGACTTTTCATTTTATTATTTCCATGAATTAATACACTGATCAATCCAGTTTTTGTATAGAGATAAATGATTTTAGAACTCTCTTTGTAATTGATTTTTTTTAGGATAATTCCTTCGATGTATTCCAATAGAATCACCCATTTTGATCGGGTTTATAACCATAATTTTTCAGGTAATGTTCTCGATTACGCCAATCCGCTTCTACTTTTACAAAAAGTTCTAAATACACTTGCCTTCTCAATAATAATTCGATGTCAATTCGAGCAGCTGATCCAATCATTTTTAACATATTACCATGTTTACCAATCAAAATTCCTTTTTGGGATTTTCGTTCTACAACAATGGTCGCCATGATGCTTATGATTTTTTTCTTTTCTTTGAATTCTTCTAAATACACCATTACAGAATGAGGCACTTCTTCATGAGTAAATTCAAGGATTTTTTCACGAATAAATTCTTGAATAATAAATGTTTCCGGACGATCTGATATTTCTCCGTCCATATAAAATTTAGGCCCTTCATGTAATTCTTTTTTGATATCTTCTAACAGCAATAATACGTTATCACCTGTCAATGCTGAAATCCCAAATACACCTTTGAATTCAAATGCATTTTTATAGGTATCAATAGCAATTTGAAGTCGTTCAAAATCCGTTATAGTATCCATTTTATTAATAATCAAAAATACAGGAGTTCTCACACTCTTTAAGTCTTTTAGAATTCCCAGATTATAGTCTAAAACATCATCATATGCATTGATTAAGAATAATACTAAATCCACTGTTTTAGCAGTGGAGATTGCCGCAGAAGACATGTATTCTCCTAATTTTGTTTTCGCTTTATGAATTCCTGGTGTATCCATGAAAATGATTTGCGAATTTGGGTCATCATAAATACCAGAAAATACATTTCTGGTAGTTTGAGGTTTGCTCGACACAATTGCAATCTTCTGCTTCATTATTTTATTTAACAATGTAGACTTTCCTACATTGGGTTCCCCTATAATTGTTACAAATCCAGATTTAAACATTACAAGTCCTTTTCTGTGAAACCAAATGGTAATAGATCTTTATTTAGAATTTCTTTGAATTCCCCTTTGCTATTAGCTAGAATAACCGTAGCGTCATCTTCAATAAGTTCACGCATTACTTGACGACAAGCTCCACAAGGAGACACAAAATATTCTTTATCGGTATACACCATAATTCTCTTAATGTCTTCTTTCTTTATGCCATTGGAATAAGCAGAGAATAGAGCACTTCTTTCTGCACAGTTACTCAAACCGTAGGATGCATTCTCTACATTGATTCCTTTATATATCTCACCGTTTTTTAATTCTAAAACAGCGGAAACCCGAAAATGCGAGTATGGGACATAGGCATTTTTAATATTTTCTTTTGCAATTTCATATAATTTTTTCATTTCGTTACCTCACGTATTTCGTATTTTTCATAATTAAATTCTGCTTTTTAGTCATTTCTGCTTCATCTTTATCCAGAATATGGTCGTATCCTAAACAATGCAAGAAACCATGAACAGCTAAAAATGCTAATTCATATTCCTCAGAATGTCCCAATTCTTTAGACTGTTCTAATACTTTATCGACAGAGATAAAAATATCTCCGATTTCAAACAAATCTGAGTCGTTTTCAAAACTAAGAACATCGGTAGGTTTATCAATGTTACGATATTGTTTATTCAGTTCATGAATCGTTTCATTAGAAACCAATACAACCGATACAATCGTTTTTTCTGTTAAGGCTAAATCAAAATAGCCTTTTTTTAGAACGTCCTTAATAACTTTTTTGTATGTTCGGTTTTTGTTGTATTGATTGATAAAATTAATTTTAATCATTTTCAAACCTCTGGATGATTGTTTGGACAAGTGGATGTCTAACCACATCAGTCTTATCGAAAAATAGTATTTTAACTGCATCAATATCTTTTAAGATTTCGGATGCTTTCACAAGTCCTGAAATCATTCTTTTTGGTAAATCACTTTGGGTAATGTCTCCCGTAACAATCATTTTAGAACCAAATCCCAATCTTGTAAGGAACAGCTTCATTTGATTGATTGTCGTGTTTTGTGCTTCGTCAAGTATCACATAAGCATTATCTAATGTGCGCCCTCTCATATAGGCTAAAGGGGCAATTTCAATAATCCCTTTTTCAATAAATTCTGTTGTTTGTTTAACTCCAAGTATTTCATACATGGCATCATATAAAGGACGCAAATATGGATCTACTTTTTCCTTCAAATCTCCTGGTAGAAAACCAAGGTTTTCTCCAGCCTCTACTGCAGGCCTTGTAAGTATGATACGCTTAATATCATTGCTTTTTAACCTTTTTAACGCTGATAAAACTGCTAAATATGTCTTCCCTGTTCCTGCTGGACCAATTCCAAAAATCAAAGTATTTTTTTCAATTGCTTGAACATAACGTTTTTGATTCAATGTTTTTGGATAAATTGGTTTTCCAGTAAACGTCTTAATAATTTCTGTTCGATTCAAAAATAGAGATAAAATCTCTTCTTCCGTTGAAGCATTTAGTAATTGTTTTATATAAATGATATCTCGATCACCAAAGTTAATATTATTATGGATTAATCGAATTAATATAGAAAAGAAACGAGTCAAATCTTGAATGATTATTTCATCGGTAGTATCCACGATGATATCTTTACTATTGGAGAAAATTTCTACTCCAAATAATTTTTTAATCAACGTTAGATTTTTATCTTGAGAACCAAATAATTCAACTAGTTCATTTAAATTTTCCAAATCATTTTCCAGTTTTATAATATTCGTCACTTATATCAATCACTCCTTTGATAGTATTATACCATATGAAGGCAAAATATCGATTTACATATCCTTCAGATCGATGGACAAAAGAATGACAATTCAGGGTTTGAATTGTCATTATCAGTTGATGTTATTTGCTCTTGTTTGTCTTTTTTGCTCGTGCTTTTAATTTTCTTTGAACGCTTGGTTTTTCATAATACTCTTTTTTGCGTGCTTGGGCTAGAGTTCCGGAACGAGAAACATCGCGTTTAAACCGACGAAGTACATCTTCGATGTTTTCATTTTCTTTTACGACTGTTTTTGCCATTGCTTTCACCCCATTTCTTCACCATTGACATTATACTAAATTATTCTTGTTTTGTAAACTTATTTTTTTTGTAAACAGTTTTATTTTAAAGAAGAATGTGTTAAAATGGTTACAGTATAATTTTGGAAAAATAATTATTTGCAAAGAAGGTATAAACATGAGAATATTATTTTCAATAGCAGGTTTAAATATAACCACTATTATTATAATTGCAGTTGCAGTAATTGTAGCTGTGATTTTCATTGCGGCTTTAACGAACTCCGCTAAATACGCAGCTCGTTATAAACGTTATTACAAGAAAATGGACAAAACTATTACCAAACGTTATAACGGAAATCTTTTGAATGAAGACATTGTAAATCTATACTCTAGAGACCAAACCAACACGTATAAATCCCTTAAAGGAAAAGGAAAAAGGAAAGTTAAAAAATATTTAGAATATTATGTAAAAGCCATTCCTGAACAAGTCATCCTTAAGAGTTTTACGTCTTCAGATAAAAGTAAAAATCAAATCGTTATTCTACTTTTAAATGAAAATGATAAAGTGCAATATCGTTGGTATAAAAAACGGAAAGCGAGTGGAATCATAAAAGCAAGCAACAAATTCCAAATGCTCAATGCCTATATCGCATTCTTATTTGAACTACCACTAAATATTCATGAAGGAGCACCATATCGTTTTAAAAACCATGATAATGAATTTGTGTTAACATATCAAATTGTTAAAAAAGTAAAAGGTGGAAAACGAAAGATAAAAGAGAAAAAACTTTCTAAAAAAGAAATAAAAGCGCTCGCTAAAGTGCAAAAAGCAAAAGAGAAAAAGGATAGCAAAAGAAAACGATAATCCAGCAAAATTGAAGTGAACCCTTAAAAGTAGACAGTTTAAAAAAATCCGTCTACTTTTTTTTGTTTTTTCGTCTTTTTGTA
>CAZSVN010000078.1:4625-6584 GCA_964610285.1 uncultured Candidatus Izemoplasmatales bacterium | reverse complement strand
GGTCAACGCTTATTTTGTGATACTCGGGATCAATTTCAATTCCTATGTAATGCCTGCCTAACTCTTTGGCTGCGACACAAGTTGTTCCGCTTCCACTGAAACAATCTAGTATTAAATCGTTTGGTTGAGTAATATGTGCTAAATGATTTACAACTAAATTTAAAGGCTTTATAGTTGGGTGTTCATAGTTATCTTTATCATTTTTATTTAATGGGCTTAGATAATATGTTGACTTTAATTCATAGCCATTATTTACTGAAACCCCACGTTCTCTAAAATGTATTGCATATTCTGTATCTGGAAGCCAATTATTATTAGTTGTTGGGCTTGGATTTTGTTTATGCCAAGTTAATAATCTAAATGTAGTTGCTCCGTTTTCCATAAAATAATTTAATACATACCTTCATTACAAACTACTAACTCAATTAATCATTTTTATTTTTTTCATTACTCTAATGAACTCATCCAATATTGAATAATCAAATCCATCTTGTAAATCAATTAAATCTTTATTTTTTTTATCCATTCTAGCTGCTAATTCACTACTTCCTTTGCCATGAGAATCAAATAAATACGGAACATCAGTATAAATACAATCTATGCTATTATCATCTATCTGCTTAATCAATTCGTATGAATCACCTAAGTATATTTTGTCTTTTTCCATAAAACTCCTTTCAATACCTTTTAGCAAGTTCTTCTAATTCTCTCTTTTTCTTATCTTGCTCTGATAGTTTAGAATTGTTTTTAACATTTGCGTAATTATCTTCCAAGATTTTAATAAAGTTGGAAGCGTTAAAGCACCAATCAAAACTGGCTTTCCAATCTGCTGTCTTTCCTTGCAAGAAATCACTCTCTTTAACTTTACCTATCATTTTGTAAATCGTATCAACATCAAAGTCATCTATTCTTGCTTTAATATGTTTCTTTCTCATATCAGTTAATTTTATTACTTTAGATAAGTTAGAATTATTATTCCAATACTCTATAATTTCATTTATATTTGTATTTATATCTTCATTTTCTAAAGGCATTGGTTTGGCTTTGCCAGACTTATGGTTTGGCATACTACCTTTTTTTCTTTTCTTCCAACCTTCTTTTGCGTTTAAACTTTGCTTATCTCTAAATGCTATTCTTTTATCTATCTCTTGTAATAATCTGTTATTAAAATAACCTTGTTCACTTAATTTGAATTTATCAAGAACATCAATATCATCTTCATTTTCAAAATCTAATATCTTTTTAATATCTTTGTCTTTTAAATAACCACCTCTTGAGTGCATTAAACAAAGTATCTTAATGTATTTGCCTATTTGATCGTATGTCATTTGCATAGTACCAACTAGGAAATCAGCAGGGTAGAAAAGAAAAGCTGGGTCTTTATTTGCCATCTGTTCCACTCTCCTTAACAAATTCATCTAATTGTAATTGTGTAATTCTAATAGTTCTATCGCCAAACTTTGTGGTTTGTAACTTTTTGTCTTTAATCCACGTTAAAACAGTGTTTCTATGAACGCCAATTAATTCAGCAATTTCATCTATTGTATAAAGTTTATTCATTATATCACCTCACTTCCATTATAAATTATAATATACAATAAGTCAACGTATATAACAATATAACTATTATATTCAACATTATTATATGGTATGGCATTGGTTTGGCATAAGTTTACTATTGCCATTGTATGCTTTTTGATATTTCAAACATTTCTATTTTACTTGCCATCATATATCAAACCTCATTTGTAAGTTGCTTAAGCGTTTTATACCTATATCACAATATTCTTTTATTTTTTCTATACATTCATTTTTTAAACCTAGTTGTTCACACGCTATTGCTGTTGTAAAACTGCCTGCATAACAATCACCTATTAGCCAATCTTTCTTTGTGTAATCTTGTAATATCATATTAAATAATTCTATTGGTTTTTGAGTTGGGTGATAACGTTTTTCTTT
>CAZSVN010000078.1:2279-4566 GCA_964610285.1 uncultured Candidatus Izemoplasmatales bacterium | reverse complement strand
ACCATTCCATGTAAATTTATATTTTCTAACCGCAGTATCAAAATTAGTCCAAGCAAGTTCGCAATCAGCAAAATCATTTTTGCCATTATCTTTATCCCATACAAGCCAACATGGTGAATTTGTTAAATATTCAATAAAATAATTACCACCAAATATAATTGCTTTTTTTGACACCCTTAATATTTCTTTAAATTCTGCTTCAGAAGGAATATTTTTATCCCACCCAAAATCTTCAAATTTAGTTGTTGTTGCTAATTTTCCTCTACTATGATTTTTCTTTCCGCTTTCACCAATTCCGTATGGTGGGTCAGTTAATATCAAATCATAGTAATTGTCTGGTAACGTTTTAAGATATTCTAAGCAGTCACCGTTATATATAGTTGTTAATTCTGTTTTATAGTATGGTTTCATTGTATCACTTTCTCTCTTTCAAATTTCTCTTATCACGCCACGCTTTCCAACGCTTAACCCAATACTCAATTTCTTCATCACTAGGTTGTGCGTTGTGTTCTGAAAAGTATTCAAACGCTTTTTTCTGCACGTAGTCGAGCATTTCCTTTGTTTCTTGGTTTACATCTGGAACATTTGCGCCTATTTTGTAACTAATTGGTAACGTGAAGTCTAGTACCTCAACCCTCATTAAAGCCCTTTTGTTTGCCGTTGGATTATAAGTGTGAATTAGCTGACCGAAAATCATAATAATATCTAGCTTTCGGTATTGATCGTAAATCTTTTTTGCTACTGTACCCTCACAAATACAATCTATCAAGCACAACGTATTATGCGTGTTGTATGTTTGAATCGTGAAATTCATACGGTATTTTTGGGTATGGGTATCGACTGAACACTCTAGTTTATTTGGAATCCAGCCAATGCACCAATACCCTTGATTTACCATACCTAACATATTAACCAAATGGATCGTCCTCAAATTCGTCATTAACTTTATAAGGGTTTTTATTCGTATTTGTTTCTATATTCTCTTGTTTTCTTTTCTCAATGTGATTAGTCGTATTATCAACGCCTAAGACACTTGAAACGATTAGTTGAATGGTTTTCTTGTTATTGTAATTATTTTCTTTCAATGAGCCACGTAACAACACAATATCGCCTTCCTCTAGTCTTAACTCGTCAATATCTTCAGCAACTTTATCAAAACCAATAAAGTATAAATTAAAGAAATTGTATTTGCCTTTTGTGCCTATATCATACGTGGAAATTGCGCCACTTATGTACGATGCTTTGTTGCCATGCTTTAAATCGTAAATCTTTTTAATCTCGCCTTGTATTTCCACTTTCGTATATAATTCCATTGTTACTCCTTTCTAAAACGGTAAGAATACTTTGTCTTTCAAGTATTTTTTGAATGATTCGTAAAATTCATCATCAACCACAACAACCTTATTACCGTTTATCTTTGGATTACTTTGTTTTCTTACTAATTCGATAGTTGGCAACGTAGTTCCTTTGCTTGGCATTTTTAATTCTTGTGTTAAGTAAGTAAATGGTTCAGTTTTAATCATTTCAGCAGCATCTTCTGGTGCAACCTCGTTAGCAAACGCATACTCATTAAATTTCTCTCTAATTTCTCTCCAAATTGTCCTATTCAACTTTGTAATCTCATTTTGTAGTTCTTCGTTACTCGCATTATTGTCTTTAGAGCCACTATTTTTAGTTTCTGCGTTGTTTTCTTTGTTTTCGGTATGATTACTAGCGTTTGAGTTAGAAACTTTGTTAGAAGGCTTTTTAGTTGTTTTGCCTTTCTTGTTATAAACTATGTTTCCTTTGCTATCTTCAATGATTAAATTGAGTGGATTTCCTTTGGCATCATACGATATTTCTTTTACTGTGAATTTTAGGTATTTGTCTTTTTGTTCATCGTAATCAATCCAAATGCCTTTCCACTCGTATAATTCTCTACCAATACCCCACATTACACAAGCACGTTTAAAGGCATCACTTGCCTCACCTTTGATATTATTTGGATCATTGTTGCCTGTGCCTTGACTTTCAACGCCATTACTTTCTTTCCATACCCAATCGCTTACAGGTAGTGGAGATTCATTTCCTTGCGCTGTTGCTGAAGCCCTTACGCCTACTGAACAGAACAATACATCTCTAATCAATTCGTATTTAGATTGCCAATTACCAACGCCAAATACCTCGTCAAGTAACGCCATATCGCAACGTGCATCTTTGTATAGTAGCAACATAGCCTTGCCTTTGTCGGTAACATGCCCAATCCTTACATCAATTTCATCGGCTGTTAATTTTCTTAATTCTTTCA
>CAZSVN010000078.1:630-2179 GCA_964610285.1 uncultured Candidatus Izemoplasmatales bacterium | reverse complement strand
GGCGTGATATGTGTTCCGCTTATAAACGTTAACTTATCTCTTGAATAATAAAACGATTTATAATGGTCGCCAGATTCTCCAAGCACGTTTATATACGTTGTTTCACCACAACTTTTTGATTGATAAATTGATATTTGATCCGTTTCTTCAGCAACGCCTTTGTCTATAAGGTCGGCTTTTAATCTTAATTTATTCATTTGTTTTCCTCCCACTGCAAGTCGTAACCACCGTTTGCGTTTGGTGTTAGTATTTTTAATACGATAGTATCTTGAATACTTTTTGCACCTAATTCGCTTGATATAATGTCATTAAAAATAACAGTATCTTCTTCATACATAAAGATTACCAAATCACCAACCTCTATTAGTTCTTGTGGTGTGTTTGCAAGTACACTCTCTTTTATATATTCGTCCCACATTTTTTGAGATGTAATATAATCATTATGACTTCCATATTTAACAATAGGTTCCAAAAACCCCCTTACTTTACATTGTTCACATTTGCAATATTTAACTTGAAAAATATCGCCATGATTTCTAATCCATTTTCCTTCTTCTATTTTCATTTGTTTTCCTTTCTGGTTATATAATAACCCCCACACTCATTCTCTTTCTCATACGTGATTATAATGCCTTTAACATTACATACTTTCATTATTTCAGCTAAATGTTCATCGCTAAAGCAAAAGGCTTCTTTGTGTTTCTTTAACTGATTTACGCAGTCCTGAACTATATGCCTGAACCAAAAGACATCGACTACCGCCCTCTCGTTTGATTCGTTTTGCCAATTCCATGAACACATTAAATCTTTACTAGGAAATAATGGTTTAACTATCATTCTATATCACCGTATTTCATGTAAAACTGTACCACCCTACCATAACTTGGTTTTAATCCGTTTTCTTTGCAAAACTCTTTGAACTGTTCCATTGTCTTTTCTTTCGTTTCTTTTAGTTCCTCGTAATCTTCGTAATTCTCTACGCAATACTCTAGTGCATCTTGGTTGTTATCCATGCTTTCTCTCCTTTATTTAATTTAACAGGTAGCACCCCCTACCCCCTACGGGGACACCCCCCAGAGGGGAGGCACCCACCCCCATAGTACCTTTAATTATATCACATAGACATTGTTTGTCAAGGACTATTTTGAATTTGTTTGACAATTAGTGAATAATCGTGTATAATTATCGTATAGGGCATCACATCTCTATTCTATATTCTCTTTCAGATCGCATTTTATCGCACCAAAAAAAAGGCGCTTACTACCTTTCAAAAGCGTCTTTTTTTATGCTCTGGAGTTATGCAAGCGTTAAGAAATAAACACGCTGCAAGCCCTATTATCGAGCCTGTTACAATAAACAATGCAAGCATTAAAACAATACATTTTAGCATATAATCCCCCTTTTATACGTTTTTTAAAACCTTTACAATGTGTATAATAATACTGTTATGTTATAAAAACAATCTCGATATTATACACACTATAAAACTCTTAATATCTGCACCTCCTTATATTAAGTCTTTAATCTCTACATATAATAGTTCGCTTTT
>CAZSVN010000078.1:0-620 GCA_964610285.1 uncultured Candidatus Izemoplasmatales bacterium | reverse complement strand
TGATTATTTTTGCTGATAGTATCTTTTAGTTGCAGTGCAAGATGAATAATCGTAACTTTAGTATTAATTTTTGTCTGGTTATTGCAAGTTCTAGCCTATAGCATATTTTCAGACGGATTAAGTATAAATGATTTAGGTTTCCACTCTATAAGGTAAAATAATTGCAACACCGTTATTATTAGTTATTTTTAATGGCCTGCACGTGTGAATATCATAGTCTTTAAATATTGCTTTAATTTCAATATTATCATTATTTTTGAATTGCAATATATTTATAACATTTTTGAATAATTTATTATCAATTACAGCCTTTTTATCTTCTTTAAATTCAATGGTGAAATTATCGCCTTTTTTTAGTGCTGCTAGTTCTTTAGTTAGTTCTTTAATATTAAATGTTTTTGAATAGTTGCATATATGATCCTCTGGTATAAGTCTGTCAGTTTTTGGATAATTGCTTATCATGTTTTCATCTGTGTGAAGCTCCAGCCCTTTTATATGTTTGAATTATTTAGTGTCATCAATAATCTTTGAATCATACATGGGGGAGATATCTTTTAGTGCATCTACCACATCAAAAATATCTTTATTATCAATAACAACTCTTGAACGTTTGCCAGGGA
>CAZSVN010000077.1:0-6586 GCA_964610285.1 uncultured Candidatus Izemoplasmatales bacterium | reverse complement strand
GAAATGTAAATGTATCATCCAAATTGATTAACTCGTCATTTTCAATGTGTGCTAGTAATAGAAAATGATATTTTTCCGATAATTTCAGAAGTTCAATTATGTCTTCGTCATAGGTTCTTCTGTCTGAGTTAGAATATGTCGTAAACAGCTTCAAAGATTTGATGTTTAGCTCTTTCATTTTTAACACAAACTCTTCTAAGTTACATTTTGGATTCTTTATTGTTGCGTGGAAGAAATAATCAACCACAGAATCTTCTGCATCCGCTAAACGCTTATAATAAGCAATTTCCAAATCTTCAGGATTATCAACAGGATCTAAGAAGTCTATGATGGTAGTAACACCTCCAAAAGCAGCTTGCATAGAGCCAGATAAAAAATCATCTCTAGAAAATATTTTGCCTAAATTTAAATGGAAATGAACATGCGGATCAATCAACGCAGGCATAACCAAAGAACCCGATACTCTTAGGGTTTCTAAGGCATCGAATACTTCTTCAGAAATCTCAACAATTCGTTCATCTTTAATATACAGATTTGTTTGTTGAAAGATTCCATTCATAAATACTTGTCCATCAAGTATTCTCAAATCATACATAGTAGCACCTACTTTATCAAATCGTATTGTTCTATGTTAAATTTCTTTACTACCTTTGATATTAAATCTTTTCTAACAGTCATTATAACATCAGATTCTTGTTGAATTGCTCTTTGAATATATTTGGCAAATCCTTTGTCTTGTAATTCCAAAACTCCAACCTCATCAAAATAAACTGGAGAAATAGGATTGGATAAAATAAATTCATAGGTTTCATCGATATATTGCAAAGCGTTTGTTAGAACGTGGTAAGGGCCAATATCATAAGCAACATCAAAGACCTCATCTTGATTTTGGTTTTGATTTGCAAATTGTTTATGAATCATAAATAAAAACTCAAAATCATTCGCAAGTCTTACTCCATGAAAGCCATACACCTTATCTTCTATCATTATTTTTTTAGAAAGAATACCATCACCCAATGAATCGGATTTATACCGTAGACTGATTTTAGTTGTTTTTCCAGAATTAATCTTCCCAGTAATGATTGTTATCACGGTATATGCTCCTCATATGTGAATGGTTTTTTTTGTCATGTGATACTGCTAAAATCTCAGAAGTAATCGATATCGCAATTTCTTCCGGACTTCCACCACCAAGATCAAGCCCGATTGGTGAATAAAAATAACTCAAGTCTATATTCTTTCCAAATGTTTCATAAGTTGATTGTAAGTAATCCGCTAATTTTTCTGGGCTACAAAGCATACCCATATATTTCGGTTTTATTTGCAATTCAATCACTTTATTAATGACGTGATAATCATGTTTGTGATTTGGAGTACAAACAATGATAAAACTATTCTCTTTGATTCCTTCTTCTTCAATAAATTTCACAACCGGTTTTAATACCGTTCTATCTGCACCTTTAAAATTTGATAGTACTTCTTCCCGATCATCAATAACAGTAACATGGAAATTCATTGTTTTTAATACATGGACCAATGCTTGTCCAACGTGACCAGCTCCAAAAACATAAATCGACTCTTTTGGGCCTATATATTCATAGAATAATGTTACTTTTCCACCACAAGCCATCGGTAAGGTTGTTGTTTCTTTGTAGATTTTACCTTCGTCAAGCAAATAGGTTTCTAACATATTCTCACGAGTTTTGATCAAATCCTTGCATTTTTCTCGAGCATAATACTCTAAAGCTCCACCGCCGACAGTTCCAAATGCTTGGTCAGTTTCCAAGTAAATCATCTTTTTTCCAACTTCAACTGGGCCACTGCCTTCTTTGAAAACGGCTGTGACCAAGACTAAAGCAATATTATCTTTTCGGTATTTTGATATTAGATCATAAATACTCATAAAACTCTCCTACTAAGCAAATATAGTTAACAAAATAGCAATCGCAAGTGTAGCCAATGAAATATACGGATGAATGGTTTTAAATCTTCTTTGTTTAGTACTTTTTAAAGCGAATCCATCTAGCATATGTACTCCATAAGCAATGGTCGCACTTATAAGACCAAAAATTAAGGTAAATTCGATAGCTGCGTAAAAAGAAGTTAAATAAGCAGACACATAACCTGTTGAGGCAAACTGAATTCCATCATAGAGCAAATACATTGCTCTCCAACCAATACTAGCAACAATAAATCCAGTTGCTTTGCTTCTTACATCATCTTTGCTAATAAGGCTAATTACAACCATTACCATTAATGATTCAAAGATGATAGAAAGCATTGGATTGATAATTTTAAATGGTGAACCAAACGGCATAAAGAAGTTAATTGCTTTGATTGCCGCAGCAATTCCACCAATAGCCAGTAATGATGATCTTGATTTTGTTATCGAATATGCTTTATAAAGCAAGAAACTAACAATTGGAAACAAAATCGTTCCAGCTATATATACTGGCATAAAATGAAGAACATAGCCAATAGTTGCTTCTATAATTCCCCAAACAGCTCCAAAAAAGATAACTGTAGAGATAATTTGTGTTTTATTTTTCATGATCATTTTTCTCCTTTTCTTTTAGTGCAAACAATATTTTTTCAGGTGTTATTGGAAGTTTTTGAATACGGATACCAAGAGCGTTGTATACGGCGTTAGCAAATGCAGCAGGTGGAGTATCAATTCCGATTTCTCCTACCGATTTCGCTCCGAATGGACCGCTTTCTTCATAACTATCAATAAATTCTGTAGTTAAGTTTTTAATGTCAACTCTTGTTGGAATTTTATAATTAATTAAACTATTAGACGTTAATTTACCAGTATCGGTATATTTTACATCTTCATACAATGCCATTCCTAATCCCTGAACAATCGCTCCGTTCACTTGACCTTCTGCAAGCATTGGATTGATGGTTGTACCACAATCCACTACAGATACATAGTTTACAATATCCACTTCTCCTGTTTCTTTGTCAATATCCACTTCTATGAAACCAGCCATAAATGGAGGCGGTGATTTGTGACCTACATAACTTGAGGTCACTGACAATTGTTGTTGAGATTCTGAATAAGTTAATTGATTGGATAGTTCAAGTAATGTAATTGATTTTTTAGCGGATGCTTTAAATACCATTCCATCAAAATCAATTTCTTCTACTGGAACTTCCAATACTCTTGAAGCTTCATTTAAAAGAGCTTCTTTCATTTTTCTAGCTGCTCTTAGCACCGCATTCCCAGATACATAGGTTGTACTAGATGCATAAGCTCCACAATCAAATGGAGTTAGGTCCGTATCGGAAGAATACACAATCATTTTATCGATTGTAGTCATCAACTCTTCTGCGGCTATTTGTGCTAAGACCGTATCACTACCTTGACCAATATCAGTAGCTCCTATTAAAAGATTGTAAAAACCAGTATCATTTAATTTTATTGTTGCACTACCCATATCGATGTATGGAATCCCACTTCCTTGCATCGCTATAGCCATACCTACTGCTTTTACTTTATCTCCTAAATCGACTCTAGGATATTTGTTATCCCAACCGATTAATTCTTTTCCTCTAGAAACACATTCTTCCAATTTGCATGTTTCCATGTCCATCGGGGTTCCTTCTGTACCTTCACCCATAATTGCAAATATTGGTGAAGTTTCCATTTCTTTCATCATATTAATTTGTCTAAACTCTATAGGATCAACTCCCATTTTATTACAAAGTATATCAATCGCAGATTCCAAAGCAAAGTTTCCTTGAATTGCTCCATACCCTCTATAGGCTCCAGCAGGTGTGTGATTGGTATATACCACATCGCCGTAGAAACGAACCGAATCTACTTTGTTATACAATGGTAAGACTTTTGATCCTACAACCATAAATACCGTTAAAGCATGTTCTCCATAAGCTCCAGTATCGGACAAAACATGAAAATCAATTGCTTTTAATAGTCCAGATTTATCTGCGCCTAACGTAACATCCAATCTCATAGGATGACGTGAATACGTCGACTCAAATACTTCTTTTCTTGTATAAACCATTTTTGCTGGTTTTCCAGTTTTATAGGTTACGTAAGATACAAACATTTCTCCATGAATTGCTTGTTTACCACCAAAACCACCACCAACTCTTGGTTTAATAACACGAATTTTTTGAATTGGTATTTCTAGAGCAGTCGCGATAATTCTTCTCATATGATACGGTGTTTGCGTTGAGGTATAAATCACAAGACGTTCTTGATAATCCATTCTTGCATTCACAGTATGAGGTTCCATCATGACATGAGCTTGTGCTTGAGTATAAAAACTTTCTTTGATTACATGTTCACAAGTAGCTAGTGTTTTTTCAACATCTCCAACATGCATTTGGTAGCTAGCTGCGATATTTCTTTTCGGTTCAAATCCAATTGGAAACATATCATGGATTTCTTCTTCCGGATGGATTATTTCTGAATTATCGATTGCAGTTTCAAAATCCAAAACTGGTTTTAAAACTTCATATTCTACTTGAATTAATTCCAAAGCTTTTTCACATGTTTCAAGATCAATTGCAGCAACAGCTAGCACTTCATCTCCAACATGTCTTACATATTCATCCAATACAAATTTATCGTAAGGAGACGGTTCTGGAAAACCTTGGCCTGCTCTTGTAAATGGAATTCTAGGAAAATCTTTATAAGTCATAACCATTTCTACGCCTGGTAATGCTTTTGCCATAGAATCGTCAATCTTTACAATTCTTGCATAGGCATGAGGCGAACGTAATACCTTAATAATTAAAGAATTTTTTTCTGCTAAATCATCTGTAAATCCTGGTCTCCCTTTTAAAATACCCAATCCATCTACAGAGTGTGTTTTGTTATTTACGACTTTCATGATTTGTCACCTAGATAGCTCTTTATAGCTCTCTCTTGAGCAATATACCCCGTGCATCTACATAAATTCCCAACTAAATATTCCTTTATTTCTTCTGTGCTAGGATTCTTCAATTCTTTTTTCATCGCAAAAACAGTTAATGCCAGTGAAGGATTACAATAACCGCATTGATCTGCGCCTTCATCGCCAAAATGTTTTCCTATCTTTGTTGCTTCTTCTTGAATACCTTCTACAGTAGTAACATGATGACCATCTACTTTTGCAGTAAGTACCGAACAAGAAGGTACCGGTTTGCCATCAAGCAAAACAGTACATACACCACAATTGGTAGTTTCACAGCCTCTTCGAACACTTAAATAATTATATTTGCGTAATGATTCAAGCAAGAAATCCCCTGGTTCACACTCAAATACTTTCTTTTGATTGTTGACTATAACATTAATTTTCATTAGCAATCACCTTCTTCAATCCGCGCTTTATGTATACCTTTGCTAGTTCTTCTCTATATTCTTTGGATGACCGTACATTTTTAGAAAATTTTAGTTCTTCTACGGCCAAGTTTGCACACGTTTTGATATTGTCTTCCTTGATACTTCTTAACCCATTTATATATTCCATAGCTTTTATTGCTTTACTTCCAATATATGGTGTTGAACCAACACAAATATTAAATCCCTCTGCGTTTTTAGAAATAGCAATATTTAAAATAGCAAAATCTAGGGGAGTAATAGCTATTTTTTTAAAGAAACCACTTCCTACTTCCGCTTTGATTTTTATCTTTAAAAGAATATCTCGTTCCATTCTTGGGCTCGCTAAGAACTCTTCCAAACTGATTTCACCATGTTTATAGAATACCAGTGTCGTATTCAAAACCAATAAAACCGGAATGATATCAGAGAACGCATATTTCCCCATAACACTGCCACCAACTGTAGCGATATTGCGAATACCAACTCCCATGATTTGGTGAATTGCTTTTGATAAAATGCCATCGTTTAAGTTTTGAATACTTGGGTTCAATTCTAGATCTCTTAATGTAACCATAGAGCCTATCTCGATTACCTTATTGTTGGCTTTAATTTCGTTCAGTTGTAAATCATCAAGAGATATCAAGGTGTTTGCCGATTTCAAAGACAATTTAATCCAAGCTCCTCCAGCTATTACATAATTCTTCTTATCTTGGTGAAACAATGCATAAGCTTCTTCTATCGTGCTTGGTCTTACATATTTTTCTACAACCAATTCAATCATTCCTTTCCTTTTAGTATTTTATAATCATCTAGATCGTCAACATCAAATAAAATCCCAGGATCATTGACAGTAACAATCTTAAATTCAAAATCATTTCGAAAATCTTTTAAGTTTTCGTGGTTCGTTTCTAATATCTTGTTTTTAAATACCTTATCAAAATATATAGGATGTCCCAATTTATTTTGATAGCTTGGTACTACTATCATACTTTGATTCTCTAGAATTTTCTGATAGGTACTCGCATTCACATTCGGGTAATCACCTGGAATTATAAAAAAATTATGCTTCGTCTTTAAAACACCTGCTTGAATAGATGAAAACATTCCTTTTTTATAATTTTCGTTGTATACAATGTCAACATAATTATATTGCCTTAAATATCTTTCGATTTCTTCATGATAATGGCCCGTCACAACAATGACTCGTTCACAAAATTGATGCATCGTTTGAATCGTATGTAAAATAATTGGTTT
>CAZSVN010000076.1:3890-6597 GCA_964610285.1 uncultured Candidatus Izemoplasmatales bacterium | reverse complement strand
GTAAAATAGAACGTTTTGGGAAGTTGCGACTTCCTAAAATCTTACCTTCGTTATATTGTTCTTCTGTGCGTATGTCGACCAATTGGCCTTTACGCATATTTGCTCGGAATTCTTCTGGTTTCAAGTATACAACTTGATCTCCCGTTTTATTATTGCTTCTTGATGCTATAAACCATCCAATTACTAACCCAGCAGCTATCACCAATACCCAAGTTATTGTATCTGTTGCTAAAAACATAAAAATCACCTCTTTTTGACTATTCTATATTATAGTAGAGATGAAATCTATTGTCAATATGTCATTTTTGTAATATAATATTTAATGTTATATAAAATATGTTATAGTATATAAATAGACATCTTAGGAGAATATTATGATAAGTACAAGTGATTTTAAAACAGATTTAACAATTGAGTATGATGGAAACCTATATCAAATTTTAGATTTTCAACATGTAAAACCCGGAAAAGGTAGTGCCTTTGTAAGAACAAAACTTAGAAATTTACGTGCAAATTCCGTTATTGATATAACCTTTAGTTCAGGCGAAAAATTTGAACAAGCACAGATTGATAAATCGATTATGCAATTTTTGTACAGCGCGGATGAAACATATGTGTTTATGAACAGTGAAACATATGAACAAATTGAGTTGCACAAATCCACAATAGAAAATGAATTATTATACATTACAGAAGGTATGAATGTGAATATCATTTCCTATGGACATGAAATATTAGGCCTTGAATTACCTGATAAAGTGGTATTAGAAATTGTTGAAACAGCAGGTGGGGCTAAAGGCAATACCGCATCCAACGCATTTAAAGAAGCGGTAACAAATACAGGACTTCGTTTATCTGTTCCATTGTTTATAACAGAAGGCGAAAAAATTGTTGTATCAACAGCTACTGGTAAATACGATACCAGAGCGAAATAAATTAGAGGTGATCTTTTTTGGAAGTTAGTCAGTCGGGACTATTATTTTTAGCTGTAACATTTAATCCGTCATTATTGATTTTAATGTTTATATTGTTATTTGTTTCAGCGTTTTTCTCAATGACAGAAATGGCATTTTCTTCTGTTGGAAGACTGCGTTTAAAGACGTTAGTAGAAAAAGATATTAGTGGATCGAAAAAAGCATTATGGATTGTTGAGTATTTTGATAGAACTCTAACCACATTATTGGTTGGTAATAATATCTCAAACATTGCCTTGGCTTCAGTCTCGGTAATGTTGTTTAAAGGATTTTTTGGTTCTATGGATAATGCTGATACGATAATTACGATTATGAATACCGTAGTTATGACAATCATAATCTTGATTTTTGGTGAAATTTTACCAAAAAGTATTGCAAAATCAAGAACAGAACAAATCTGTTTAAGAATTAGTGGATTTGTCTATTTTGTTATTAAAATTATGGCTCCTATTACATTTCCGTTTTTATTATTAAACCGAAAAGTTATGAAGAAAGTGGACGATTCTAATCGAATCTCTGTCACAGAATCTGATTTGGAAACCATTATTGATACCATGGAAGAAGAAGGATCTATTGATGAAGAAGAAGCCGATATGTTACAAAAGGTTTTGGATTTATCCGATATTCCTGTTGAAGACATTATGACTCCTAGAGTCGATATGATTGCAATCGAAGTAAATTCTGATATTGAGGAAATTAAAGATTTATTCTTTAAGAACAAATTCTCTAGGATACCAGTTTACGATAGTCGTATTGATAATATTATTGGTGTGTTATCGGAACGAGATTTCTATACCAAAATAATCAAAGGACAAGTCGTAAATATTCGAAGATTACTTAGAAAGCCTATCTTTATCCCTGCATCTTCAAAAGTAGATGCATTGATTGAGTTATTACAAGAAAAAAATTCTCATCTAGCGTTTGTAGTCGATGATTACGGTGGTTTAGATGGTATCGTTACTATGGAAGATGCATTAGAAGAGTTGGTTGGGGAAATCTACGACGAACATGATGATGTTGAAGATAGTATTGTTAAGGTTGACGAGACTAGTTATATCGTCAATGCGGATTATGACTTGGAGGATTTGTTTGATGATTTGGAATTGGGACAATCCCCAGTTACAGAATCGACTTCTGTAGGTGGATGGTTATTTGAAATATTCCAAGATATACCTACAGTGGACGAACAAATTCAATATATGATTTATTACAATCAACAGTATGACGAATTGAGTGAACTTGTAACAGAGGACACCGCTATTCTAACATTTAGAGTGTTGAAAGTGAAGAAAAGACGTATTAAAGAAGTGTTGATGACAATCGACAAACTAGATGGTACAGAGGAATAAAAAGTGGGGTTATCCTCACTTTTTTGAAAGGTTAATATGGAACGATTACAAAAAATTCTACAAAAAGCAGGAATAGCATCCAGAAGAAATGCGGAAGAGCTTATTGCTGCAGGAAAAGTAAAAGTAAATGGTCAAGTAATTACAGCTTTGGGAACAAAAGCTTCTTTTAGTGATGAAATCATAGTAGATGGACAAAAGCTTAAAATTGAAGATAAAGTCTATTATGCGCTTTATAAACCTGAGGGTTATGTATCTACAACCAATGATCAATACAATCGTTTGACCGTTACAGATTTAATACCAGTGTGTGAAAAAATCTTCCCAATCGGCAGATTGGATTACAATACGAGTGGGATATTATTGCTCACAAATGATGGCGATTTT
>CAZSVN010000076.1:0-3808 GCA_964610285.1 uncultured Candidatus Izemoplasmatales bacterium | reverse complement strand
TGAAAAAGAATATGTTGTGAAAGTAAAGGGTCTGGTAAGAAAAGAAACGTCAAAATTGATTTGTCGTGGAGTTGACTTAGGGAATTTTATGACGCAACCTGCTAAAATTCACAGCGTAAAATATGATGATAAAAAGGTTAATTCTACTCTAACTATTATCATAACAGAAGGAAAATATCATCAAGTAAAAAGGATGTTTGCGAAGTTTGGTCATGAGGTAATCAGGCTAAAAAGAGAACGTTATGGATGTATTACATTAAAAGGTTTAAATAAGGGTCAATTTCGAAATTTGAAAATTCATGAAGTGAAAAAACTTTGGAATTTAAGTGAAAACGGATAATTTCTAAAACCAAATAAAATTATGTAGGAATACAATGATTTTATGGTATAATGTTAGAGGTTATGGAGGCCAGTATGAAATATCATAGTATAGCCATTGATGGACCTGCAGGAGCAGGAAAATCCACTGTAGCTAAAAACTTAGCGGACAAATTGAATTATATATATATTGATACTGGAGCAATGTATCGTGCAACAACTTACAAAGCTCTAAGTTTAGGGGTAGAACTCTCTAATCCTTATTCTTTTGGTTTCTTAGATAATACAAATTTCGTATTCAAATCTGGCGAGTTGTACATGGATTCACTAAACATGACGGTTTTGAATCGCAGAAAAGAAGTATCGGATAACGTTTCATTGGTATCGAGTCATATTCCAGTCCGCAACAAACTAGTGGCGTTGCAACAAGAAATTGCTATGGTTAACAATACGGTTATGGATGGCAGAGATATTGGAACGGTCGTATTAAAAGATGCAGATTTAAAAATATTCTTGGTTGCTTCTGTAGAAGTAAGAGCAAAGAGAAGACACGATGAATTGAAAAGTTTGGGTATACATTTCCCATTACCAGAATTAATCGAAGATATCAAACGTAGAGACGATTTGGATTCCAGTCGGGATTACAACCCTCTAAAACAAGCAACAGATGCAATACTAATCGATACCTCAGATATTTCAATTGATGAAGTAACTGATTTATTATATGTTAAATTTATGAGTAAATTAAAAGGAGAAATTTAGAATGGGAATTGATGGCGAAAACAAATTATACATCCCACGAGTTGGAGACGTTGTAACAGGTACTGTTGTCAGCGTTGGTGATTCAGAGGTACTAGTTGATGTAGGCTTCTCTTGTGAGGGAGTAATCTACAAAGAACATTTATCATCTGAAAAAATTGCAAGTGCGAAAGACATTTTGAAAGTAGACGACAAAATTAAAGTTAAAATAACACAATTTAGACAAGGGGATGAAACCGATTCCTTGTTACTTTCAAGATTAGATATATTGAAACAAGAAAAACTTGATCAATTTAGAGACGAGTTAGAAGTAGACAAAGATGTAACCTTTAAAGTTAAAAAATCAGTTAAAGGTGGCTTGCTATTAGATTTTCCTGGTATTGAAACATTTTTACCAGCTTCTTTAGTCGCTCTTCGTTATGATGAAAAAGAAAAAGAAACACTCGTTGGAAAACAAGTGGAAGCTAGAATTATTGAAATCAAGAAAAGTGGACGTTTTGAACGTATTATTGTAAACCGTAAACAATTACAATACGAAGCTCAAAAAGCAGCTGAAAAAGCAGAATTCGCTGGTTTTGAAGTGGATGCTGTATTTGAAGGTACTGTCAAAAGACTGACTGATTTTGGTGCGTTTGTTTCTATAGGAGAATTTACAGAAGGTTTAGTACATATCTCTGAAATTTCTCACTACCGTGTAAAAAAAGCAGAGGATTATTTAGAAGTAGGACAAGTTGTACCTGTAAAAATCCTTAAAATCAAAGGTAAGAGAATCAGTTTATCGATGAAGGCTTTATTAGAAACTCCATGGGATTTATTCCTTAAGAAATATAAAGTTGGCGATAAAGTAACTGGTACCGTTGTACGTAAAATGCAATATGGTATGCTTATTGAAGTGGAAAAAGAAGTGGTTGGATTATTAAACCGTTTTGATTATTCATGGAATTCAGACGAAAACTTAGCTGGAGACGTAGAAGTAGGCGAATCATTAGAACTTAAGATTACTAGTATCACTAAAGATAAAAAACAATTTGCTTTATCGAAAAAGCATTTAGAATACAATCCTTGGGCAGATCTTAAATTCAAACGTGGAGATTTGGTTTCCGCGCAAGTATTAAGATTGGAAGAAAAGGGTGCGATTTTAGAAGTAGAAGGCGTAGAAGCTTATCTACCAATTGGTGAATGTTCTACGGAACATATCCAACGCGTAGATGAAATAGTGAAAGTTGGAGATGTTGTTACAGCGGAAATTATTGAATTCTATCCAAAGAATTGGAAAATGACTCTTTCTATTAAAACCATCGCAGAAAAAAAGAATCGTAAAGAATACGACAAACAATTATCTGAAAATGTTAGTTCAGACCAATCATTGGCAGACTTGTTTAAACATTTAAAATAAAGATTAGAATTTTGGTGATAGTATGTTACCAGTGGTAGCTATTGTTGGTAGACCAAATGTTGGTAAATCAACGTTATTCAATCGGATTATTGGTGAACGTAAATCCATTACCGATGACTTAGCAGGAATTACAAGAGATCGAATCTATAGTAAAGCTTCTTGGCTAAGCAGAGAATTTAGACTTATTGATACAGGGGGCATCGAGATAAACGATGCACCTTTTTTAACTGAAATCAAAGCACAGGCAGAAATTGCCATCGATGAAAGTGATGTTATTATTTTCGCAGTGGATGGTAGAGCAGGATTAATGCCTACGGATAAAGATGTTATGAATATGTTGTATCAATCCAATAAACCTGTTATTGTAGCTGTTAATAAACTAGAATCCGAAAAATATCGTCAAAACATCTATGATTTCTATGAATTAGGAGCTTCGTCGGTTGTTATGATATCTTCCGCACACGGACTTGGAATTGGGAATTTATTGGATGAAGTACTTGCCTATTTGCCACCAGAAACTCCGGATCCTTATGAAGAAGACTATCGTAGGATTTGTGTGATTGGTAGACCAAATGTTGGGAAATCATCATTAACGAATGCCGTTCTTGGTGAAGAGAGAGTTATTGTTTCTGACATAAGTGGTACGACTACTGATTCTATTGATACCGAATTTATTCATGATGACACGCATTACGTTGTGATTGATACCGCTGGTATGAGAAAACGTGGGAAGATCTATGAACATATTGATAAATATGCAAATCTAAGAGCCTTGCAAGCCATTGAGCGAAGTGATGTGTGTTTGGTGATGATTGATGCGGAAGCAGGCATTCAAGCTCAGGATAAGCACATTGCAGGCTATGCACTCGAAAGTCGCAAGGCAATCATTTTGGTTGTAAACAAATGGGACATGATTATTAAAGATGATCACACTATGAACGAATGGGAAAAACAAATTCGTGGAGAATTCAAGTTCTTAAGTTATATCCCTATAGTATATGTGTCAGCGAAAACAAAAGCGCGTATGAAAACGTTGTTTCCAATTATAGAAGAAGTATATACCAATTATAATAGACGCGTTTCTACATCCGCATTAAATGAAGTGATTCAAGAAGCAATGCTTCTAAATCCACCAAAGGATTTCAAACAAAATCGAGTGAGAGTTTATTACGCTACGCAAGTAAAAGCAAAATGTCCAACATTTATATTATTTGTGAATGATACCGAATGTATGCATTTTTCCTATTATAGATACTTAGAAAACCGTTTAAGAGAACGCTTTAATTTTATTGGAACTCACCTAAATTTAGTGCTTAGAACACGCAAATAGAGGAA
>CAZSVN010000075.1:0-6597 GCA_964610285.1 uncultured Candidatus Izemoplasmatales bacterium | reverse complement strand
CAGGGAATGAAAGAAACAGATGCGGAAATTCTAAATTTAATGCTGGAAAAAGAAAAAGTTGGAAAAATTCCAACTTTTTTTAATTTGGTATAGCAAATTTCATAATTACAGTACAAACAACTTTACCTTCTACTGTTGCAATGCCTTCTGCGATACCAATCATACCTTTTTTATTAAGAACTCTAGATTCTAATCGCAGTGTATCTCCTGGCAAGACTTTTTGTTTAAATTTACTTTTATCAATACCAGCAAAATATGCTAGTTTGCCTTTATTTTCTTCCAAAGTAAGAATAGTAACTGCACCCGCTTGAGCCAATGCCTCTACAATGAGTACTCCAGGCATTACATGCTCTTGAGGGAAGTGCCCTGAGAAATAATGTTCATTTGCGGTCACATTTTTTATAGCGACTGCATAATCTCCGGGTACTAGTTCAATTATCTTATCAATCAATAAAAACGGATATCTATGAGGAATAATCTCTTGAATTTGATTGCTATTAAGTATCATATCTCTATTCTCCTTTAAATTTCTTAAATACTAACGTTGCATTGTGTCCACCAAATCCCAAACTATTGGTGATTGCAATATTGACTTCTTTGTTCACACCAGTTTCTAATGTGTAATTCAAATCACAAAGAGGATCTAATGTTGTAGTATTAATTGTTGGGGGTATAAAATCATCATAGGTACTCAACATCGTGAACAATGCTTCGATTGCTCCACTAGCACCTAGTAAATGACCTGTCATTGATTTTGTACTGGATACATTTAACTCATATGCATGAGCACCAAATGCTTTTTTAATAGCCAATGTTTCGACTTTATCATTTAGAGGTGTTGATGTTCCGTGAGCATTAATGTAATCCACATCTTCCGGTTTTAAATTTCCATCCTTTAATGCCATTAGCATACAATTCTTTGCGCCTTCGCCTTCAGGATCTGGACTGGTAATATGAGATGCATCGCATGTGGCACCATATCCTACGATTTCAGCGTAAATCGAAGCTCCTCTTTTCAACGCATGTTCATATTCTTCTAAAATCAATGTTCCTGCACCTTCACCCATCACAAAGCCACTTCTATCTACATCAAATGGAATACTAGCATGTTGTGGGTCATTTGTTTTGCTCAATGCTTGCATAACAGTGAATCCAGCTACACCAAGTGGAATGATCGTTGCTTCAGAACCTCCAGCGACAACGACTTCTAAGTAGCCATCTCGAATGGCCCTGAATCCTTCGCCTATACTATTTGCAGCACTGGCACAAGCTGTTACAGTACTTATTGAGATTCCATGAATTCCATGCTCAATTGCAATATTTCCTGCACCTAAGTTAATAATAGCACTCGGAATAAAGTAAGGGCTTAAGCGATTATAGCCTTTTTCTTTTGCTTTGTCTTCTTGTTCAGCGATCGTTTCTAAACCACCAATTCCGCTTCCATAATATACACCTACTCGATAAGTATCCATTTCTTGAAAGTTCATCTTGCTATCCGCCACTGCCTCATTAGCAGATACAAGAGCTAACTGAACAAAACGGTCCATTCGTTTTATTTGTTTTTTTCCAAAATATTCTTCAAAATCAAAATTCTTGATTTCTCCAGCTACTTTTACATCATATTCGCTTGCATCGTATCTATGAATGAAGTCAATTCCATTCACACCATTTTTTGCATTGGTCCAAGATGTCTTTGCATCATTTCCGATTGGGGTAATGGCACCTATTCCTGTAATAACTACTCTTCTTTTCATATTGTCCTCCACATTCCTTTAAATCATTCCGCCATTAACATTGATTACTTGGCCTGTAATATAAGAAGCATCTTCACTTGCCAAGAATGCACAAGCATTCGCAACATCTTGAGTGGTTCCAAATTTATTTAAAGGAATTTGTTTTTGATAAGTTGTTTTTACATCATCCGGTAATTTATCGGTCATTTCTGTTTCGATAAATCCTGGAGCTACTGCGTTAACTCGAATGTTACGACTACCAAATTCTTTCGCCAACGATTTTGTTAGCCCTATAATACCTGCTTTTGAAGAAACGTAGTTTGCTTGTCCGGGATTACCAATAATACCAACAACACTGGTAATATTTATAATGGAACCAGATTTGTTTTTTAAAAAATGTCTGGTTATATTTTTGCACATATTCCAGGTTCCTTTAAGATTAACATTTATTACTTGATCAAAGTCTTCTTCGGACATTCTTAACATTAAATTATCTCTTGTTATTCCAGAATTATTAATTAAGACATCAATTGTTCCAAACTCTTCTATGGCTTTTTCAATCATGTTTTGAGATTCCGAAAAATTTGAAACATCTCCTTGCACTACAAGAGATTGTCCTCCTAATTCTTGCACTCTTTTAGCTAGCTCATTTGCTTTTGACTCCGAGGAAACATAATTGATAATAACATTTGCTCCTAAACTAGCAAATTTTAATACAATTGCTTCTCCGATTCCTCTGCTTCCACCAGTAACTAAGACTGTCTTATCTTTAAATGAAATCATATTACTCCTCCAATTTTGATAAAGTAGATGTTAATGAATGAATATGTTCTACATTCATAACAGTAATATCACGACTTATCTTTTTTACAAAACTACACAACGTTGTCTTGGGACCTATTTCAATAAATGTATCAATTCCTTTATCAATCAATTTCTCAATCATTTGATAAAACAGTACACTATTTGTTATTTGGTCAACCATCACTTTTTTTATATTACTACTATAATAATCACCAGTTACATTAATTAGTAGATTTTTATCTGGCTCATTCAAGGAAATATCCTGTAAAAATGATTCCATTTTTTGGCTTGCTTCCTTCATCAAATCCGTATGAAACGCTCCACTCGTATTTAACATAATAGCTCTTTTAGCGCCATGTTCTAATGCGAGTTTGTTAAGCGCTTCAACTGCTTTGGTTTCACCACTTATAACTAGTTGCCCATAGGTATTGTAATTAGCAATCTTAACGTATCCATCTATTTGATCAATCAATGTTTGTAACAGTTCAGTGTCCATTCCAAGAATAGCGCTCATGGATCCAGGGTTATTTATAGATGCTTGATTCATGTATAAACCCCGCTTTTCTATAATCTTCAATCCTGTTTCAAAATCAAATACATTATTGTGTAAATATGCCCCATATTCTCCCAAACTGAGGCCAATACTATAATCCGCAGATATATTGTGTTCTTCCAACACTTTGAGGATTGCTTGATATAACACAAACATCGCTGTCTGTGTATACATCGTGTCATTCAATTTTGCTTCATCCTCAAACATAATCTTCGAGATATCATATCCTAACACTTGATTTGCTTGATGAAAAACTTCCTTCACACTGTTATATTGGTCAAATAGTTCTTTTCCCATGCCAACATATTGTGAACCTTGACCAGAAAACATAAATGCTATTTTCATTTTATAATTCCTTTATAAACCAAACTGTTCTCAAAAATATTTTTTAATATTTCTTCACATGACCTTATTTCTTTCACCAAACCTGCAGATTGACCAGCCATAAAACTACCTCCATCTAAATCTCCATCCAATACTGCTTTTCTCAATGATCCTAATGTTAGTTTTTCTAATTCTTCTAAACTAGCAGTTCCATATTTGGTTAGATTTAAATATTCTTTAGCCATTTTATTTTTAAGTACTCTTACCGGTGCACCAGTGTGTCTGCCCGTTACTACCGTATCCGTATCTTTTGCGTTGATTACTTTATTTTTGTAATTTTCATGAATTGGGCATTCAAAACTGGCTAGTAATACCGTTCCTATTTGAACCCCTTTGGCTCCTAGAATAAAAGCGGCATCTAAACCTCTACTATCGGCAATACCTCCAGCAGCGATAACTGGAATACTCACAGCATCTACTACTTGAGGAACTAACGTAAAAGTTGTAATTTCCCCAATATGTCCTCCAGCTTCTGTACCTTCTACTACCAATGCATCCGCGCCTGAACGTTCCAATCGTTTCGCAAATGCTACACTAGGAACAACAGGAATGACAATAATTCCTGCTTTCTTCCATTTTTCCATATATATTCCTGGATTACCTGCGCCAGTTGTTACTACTTTAACGCCTTCTTCTATAACCACATCACTAATATCTTTTGCATGTGGACTCATTAACATGATGTTAACCCCAAATACATTATTGGTTAATTCTTTGGTTTTTCGAATTTCATCTCGAACGCGATCTGCATCCCAACCACCAGCACCAATTAATCCAAGTCCACCCGCGTTACTAACAGCAGCAGCTAACTGATGGTTTGCAATATTTGCCATACCTCCTTGAATAATCGGGTACTTAACTCCTAATAAATCTCTAATGTCCATGTTATCCTCCTAGAATGTGATTAAGGCTCCGCCCCAAGTCAATCCGCCACCAAATGCAACTGTTATAAATAAGTCTCCACGTTTTAAGAATTTACTTCTGACTGCTTCATCAATCGCAATTGGAACACTTGCTGCGGATGTGTTTCCATAATGACTAATATTGGAATACATCTTGTCCATACTGATATTCAAATCTCTCGCAGATTTATCAAGAATTCTCATGTTTGCTTGATGTGCTACATAACAATTCACATCTTCATCTGTGATATGATTTCTTTCCATCAAAGCGGATACTGTTTTTGGCATAATTCGAGTTGCGAATTTAAATACTTCTGCGCCTTTCATATGAATATGGTCTTGTGGACTTACTCTATTGACAAGTGGATCTTTTAAATCCGGATTTTTACAATATAGTAACATATCAACATCGCCTTGAGACCCAGTGATAATATCTTTAATTTTATTTTCTTCACTTCTACTAACGACCATGGCTCCAGCACCATCTCCAAATAGTACACAGGTATTTCGATCTCGCCAATCCGTAAGTCTTGTTAAGGTTTCTGCCCCAACAATCAAAGCATTGTGAAATGCTCCACTTTTTATCATTTTATCTGCAATTTGCATTGCATAAATAAATCCACTACAGGCTGCATTGATATCAAACGCTGTAATACCTTCAATTTCTAGTTTTGCTTGTAGCAAGTTTGCAACAGCTGGAAATGCGTAATCGGATGAAACAGTTGCAACAATAATTAAATCAATATCTTGCTTATCAATACGTGATGAATCAATCGCTTGCAGTGCTGCTTGATAAGCCAAATCTAAGGTGCTTTCTCCTTCAGACATATGTCGTTCTTTTATACCTGTTCTAGTATAAATCCATTCATCATTCGTGTCAACAAATGCTTTCAAATCATCATTTGTATATACTCTTTTGGGAACATAACTTCCTGTCCCTAATATTTCTGTATAAATCATCGTTTAATCCCTCCAAGGTTCTCATAATTAAAACGTTGTAAAAATCCATAATTACGAACCTTGTTATTTCGTTGGTAGTGTAGTTCCGTACCACTAAGTCCCCTTAATTTGTAAAATTCATTCATGATGGCTTTTTTTGTTTCAATAAACGTTTTTTCCTTATTGAAATGAGCCCCTCCAAGGGGTTCTTTAATGATGCCATCAATGATTTCAAATTCTTCCAAATCATAAGAGGTTAGTTTCATAACTTCCGCTGCTTGTGGGGCTTTGCTTGCATCTTTCCATAAGATTGTCGCATAGCCTTCCGGAGTAAGAATTGAATAAATGGCATTTTCTAACATTAACACCTTATTCGCAACTCCTAACGCTAAAGCACCTCCACTACCTCCTTCACCTATCACTACGGCAATTACTGGAACAGTGAGATTAGACATTTCTAATAGATTTTGCGCAATCGCATGCCCTTGTCCTCGTTCTTCAGCACCAATTCCAGGATAGGCTCCCGGTGTATCAATCATTGTAATTATCGGTCTTTGAAATTTTTCTGCTTGTTTCATTAATCGCAATGCCTTTCGATATCCTTCTGGATATGGCATGCCAAAATTTCTTTCTAAATTGTCTTCTAATGTTTTTCCTTTTTGCTGAGCAATAATAGTAAATGCATATCCATCAATTCTTCCTATTCCTCCAATGATACTTGGATCATCACGGTACAAACGATCTCCGTGCAGTTCCATAAAATCAGGAGACATAAAATGAATAAATTCTAACGCGGTTGGTCGCAGTTGATGTCTTGCTAATAAAACACGATCCCAAGCGGTTAATTTTGTCATTTCTCTTATTTTGTAATTTTCAATTTCTTGACGCAAACTATCTACAGAATCACTATTTCCTAATTCTTTTATCTGTTCTTCAAGTTTCTTAAGCTTTCTTTCTTTTGCTAGTATATCCATTAATATGACCTCCTATGAAATGATAGAAGTTTTGCAAGTGTTTCCTTTAATTCTTTTCGATGAACCACTTTATCAATGAATCCTTTTTCTTGCATAAATTCAGCTGTTTGAAAGCCTTCTGGTAATGTTTGATTGATCGTTTGTTCAATGACTCTAGGTCCGGCAAAGCCAATCAATGCATTTGGTTCCGCTAAGATAATATCCCCAAGTGTAGCAAAACTAGCAGTCACACCGCCTGTAGTGGGGTGTGTTAATACACTGATATATAAAAGTCCCATTCTGCTGTGCTTTGCAACAGCTGAACTAGT
>CAZSVN010000074.1:0-6699 GCA_964610285.1 uncultured Candidatus Izemoplasmatales bacterium | reverse complement strand
AAGTCCTTATCTCAAAATGGAAAATCTTAGTTGCATCTTTAATAATTGGTTTATCAGCGCCTAAACATACAGGAACATCTAAATTCAAATATTGAACTAGATTCAAGGTGTTTCTACCGGTCTTTTCTAAAGTTTGATTTCCCGATTCTACTGTGATTCCCACTAATTCTAGCAAAGGATTATTCCCAGCTAAAATAATCGCTACTGCATCATCGTGGCCAGGAGCGCATTCTAGAATAATTTTACGTTTTTTCATTTTGCTGCTCCTTTAAAACTTATTAAGTATATTTTAACAAAATTGAAGATTTTATTCTACTGTAAAAACAGTTTATATTATTATATCTAGTTAATATCCCCTATATATGAGGTTTCATATAATTTTGTTTCTGTTTAAAGCCATAAAAAAAAGCCGTCTAAACGGCTTTTAGTTGGAATTATAAACTAACAATGTTTGAAGCTTGAGGACCTTTTTGTCCTTCAGTTACATCGAAACTTACTGCTTCGCCTTCTTCTAAAGATTTAAACCCATCTTTTTGAATTTGAGAAAAATGTGCAAATATATCTTTTCCATCTTCATCAGTGATGAATCCAAAACCTTTTTCAGCATTGAACCATTTATCTTTACCAGTCATGTTTGTTACCTCCTTATATTATTTTTTGGCTTTTACAAATTGTTTAATAATAATTGAGGTAACTTGGTTATCTTAATTTCATTCAACATTTATATTGTATCCTACTTAATAATACATTATTTTTGAATAAATGCAAGACTTTTGTTTAATTATTTTACATTCCTAGTAAATAACGGGCAAAAGTGGAACATTTGTCCAATTTATTGCTAGTTATTGCTATTTACATATTTTTCTTCCTGGTTATATTTATCGCCTATATATTTAAAAATACCATTTATTTTTATATAAACCATAACATGGCATACATAAAAAATACATTTTTGTTAAAAAATTATCTACTTTTTTTTATTTTGATGAAACATGGTATTTTTTTGATTAAAAATTATAATAAATTACCTCCAAAAAGAATTGCAGTTTTTTTTGCTAGTAATATTATACTCAATAATTTCCCCTAATAATTCTTTGCTAATACTCCTATTCCAAGGGATTTTTATAAGCATCTTGGAATGTTCGTATCCTGCAAGAGTAATTTCTTTGGAAAATAAGTCAACCACCATTTTTTCAGGAGCAATAGACATATGTTTCTTAGAAACACTAAATCCAATAATGTAGGTCCCATGGTCTGTATACATAGGCTGATTCCAAGCAATTTTAGGAACTAAGCTAGGAAATCTCTTCTGAATCCAAAGAAAAATTTCTTCCATTTTAAATCGATTATCTTTATGTTCAATCGTCGCTAAATAATCCTTGAATACATCCATTTTCATCCCTCCAAAAGTCTTTCATATACATGTAAATAATATCATGATTTGCACAAAGAATTATCGTTTTTGCTTAAATGATTTTATTTGCAATTAAAAAGACTTGGACACGCCAAGTCTTTCATAATGAAAACATTACCTACAGTAAATTTCTTGCAAGTTTATGAATATACTCTCCAGCAATGATATATTGCGTAGGGATTCTATTGTCTTCAAAAACAAACTGATAAAGAATGTAATCACGGTAAATCTGAATATTAGTTCCAAGATCCGAAGGCAATGTTCGAATATGGTTCGGATCAAATGAATAGCTAGTTGGCAAACCATCTACTATTCCATCAAAATGATATCCTTGCAAGTCTAGGCGTAAGATGCCTTGGCCAACTTCACGAACTCTTTTACCACGATAACTTTCTAATTTCACTTCTGAAGTAAAATTGAAATCCGGATTATTATTTATTTTTTCTTGAATAGAATGTTCTTGCATGCGATATAAATGATCAATTCTGTAACTGCCTAATTTACCGTACTCATCATAGATGTATTGACTATCGCAATAATTACAAATCAAACTATCTTTATTTGAGATAAGATCTTCTTTTCCACAATTAGGGCATTGATAAATCACACTTTCCAAATTATCAATATCATTTAATCGCACTTTCATGAGTCTCGTTTCATTGTATTCATGTGAGTTAAATGATAATTGATTATGAATACGACGTTGTAACTCCTCCACAGATAACGATAACACGTCATCTTTTGAGACAATCAAATCAACTGTAGTTTCTATATGACCTTTAAATGTTTTTTTAGTCCAAGGTGGATTTACCAAATACGCTCCAGAGTGCCTCACGATATAAACTGGAACTTTTGCCTTTTTTATAAATTTAGAAATGGATGGATTGTAATCCATTGTTACACCTATTGGAGATATTTGTCCTTCTGGAAATATTCCCACAATCCCATTCTTTCTCAATATTTTAAATGCTTTTAAAGTCGCAACGGAGTCAGTTTGAAACAAACACTTCGGAATCGCCCTTGCTAATCGTAGAAAGAATCCTAATAATGGATCGTAAAACATTTTATCCGCTGCGAGATAATTCACTCGATGAGGATAAACTGCAACTGTGGTGTATATAAAGTCAGGGAATGATGTATGATTTGACAGAATTATAGCTGGTCCTTTGATGTGCACCAAACGTTTTATTTTTTGGCCTTTCATCCATGCATAGATTTTTAAAAGCAATCCTAAGATGGTATAAATGAACCAATTTGGTCGTTTCATTGACTACAAACTAGCAAGCAATACATCATTGTTTTCAGAACCACTTTTGATTGCTTCCGCTATTTCCTGTTGCTTTGATTGGGTAATTTTGTATCGTAGAGAAATGATAATTCCAATTCCCATAAATATCATAGGTGTAAACGCCATAATAACACGAATTGCAAGCATTGCTGAATCTGGCTGACTTGTCAATGGTGCTTGAGTTAAGTCTTGAGATTGGAATCCTGCTAACCCAATGATAAACATTACTAAAGCCAATCCAACGGCTTGAGCTACTTTATTAATGAAGTTCGTAAACCCACTCATTTGTCCATCTAAACGATCTTTAAATTTTAATTGCCCAGCATCCACAACATCTCCATACATCGTATGAGGAACCAATCCAGGGCCACTAATACCAAGTCCCATAACTGCTCCTGCCAAGTAAATCACAATTGGATTCACATTTGCAGGAATCACTAGTAATAACAATGCAGAAGCCATCCACAACACTGCTCCAAAACGATAAGCGAATGTTTTTCCTTGCTTTTCAATAATTTTTAAATATATCGGTAATGCAACAATTTGCATTGAGAACATTAAAGCAGCTGCAATCAATCCAACCATCGTAGAATTCCCTACAAACGTACTGTCTTTTGTTATATAGAAATCTACATAGAAGAAAAACAATCCACTCATGATAGCCATAGACATTTGCAATACAAGAAACATTCCTAAATATTGTCTGAATGGTTTTAAAGATAACGGTTTTGCCATTTCTTTAAAAGAAAATTTTGTAGAAACAATTGGTGTTTGAATCTCTTCTTTTGCGAATAAACCAGTGATTAGAACGCTAATTCCAAACAATAGGCCAAATGTTAAACTCATTACTTGATAACCAGTTCCTGAATCCACAAATAATGACACAATAATTCCTGGTACTGCCACACAAATAATCGATGCAAAAATAGAAAATCCTAAGCGATAAGAATTATAAGAAGCGCGTTCTTGGTAATCACTTGAAATTTCGCTAGATAGTGAATAATAAGGAATCATGATCCTGGTTTGTATTGTTGTAAATATTAAATATGATATCAATACCGCTACTACTCTTAAAAATTCACTAGAAAATGAATATGGGAAGAATAATAAAAACATTCCTACTAAAACCAAAGGTGATGAAATAATTAAATATATTCTTCTTTTACCAAATTTTGATTTGGTATGATCTGAAATATATCCCATAATAGGATCGGTAATAGAATCCCATCCTCTAGCTACTAACATGATAAACCCTATCCAAAATGGATGGATTCCTACCGTTAAAGCTAAGAAGCCTGGTAAGAGAAAATTGATAATATTGAAGGATCCTCCTCCAAAAATGTCCGCTGAAGCAAATGCAAGTTTTTTTCTTAATGGTTGTTTCTTCATAATGTTAATACTCCTGTCTGTAAAATATCGTTAGTACAATTATATTGCAAATCAATATATAAGTCACTAATTTTTATAATTTTATATATATTTTTGTTATTTGAATCCTCTAATATGATATAATAATCATGGATTTTAGATTCATTAAATGGGGTGATGTTGTGACTCTTAGATTTATACTCTATGCGGTAATTGCCATAGCTTTTCAGGTTGGATTGGGTCAACTGACGGGCATGGGACAAGGCAGCACTGGCCTTCTATTATTTATAGTTTTAGTTGAAATTGATCCTAATTTTAGTTTTGCTTATATTAAAAAAAATATAGAGAAAGAATCGGATGGTAATTAAACATGTCTAGGAGGTATTCATTATGAAAATTCGTATTATTATATATTTAATTATAGCAATTGGGTTTCAAATATTATTAGGGTTTCTAACCGGACTAGGTCAAGGTGGGATTGGTATGTTGACATTCATTGTCATGATAGAAATTGATCCAAATTATAGTTTTTCTTACTTGTTAAAAAATCCTGATAAAGAGAAAAAATAAGAATAAAAAAAGAAGTCAAATCATGCAGTTGTATGCAAATTGACTTCTTTTTAATTTTAATTTTTAATAAGGTATTACATACTATTGGACGATATTTGAATTGGTTGATTCAATAAACTCTTCTTTTTTTAGTTTAGTCTCGATTAAATTAAGAAATACCGCTCCAATTGCATTTCCAAAAATCATAATAACAATGTATAAAACTCCTTTTATTGTGATGGAATCACTTAAAAAGAAATACAACATGTTGGCAATACTATGCTCGAATTTAGCAAGAATAAAAACCATAACAGCAAATATCAATATAATTACTTTTGAAATATCTTGTTTTACATTTTTATAGCTATCAACCGCTATATACATCATCATTCCACAAAAAATAGATAATGCTAACGTTTCATACCATGCATGAGCAATTTTCAATGCAAATACATCATTCCCCGCAGAAACAACTTCTGTGATACCAGTAAGTCGAAATAAATATGCTATAACCGCTATACCGATTGCATTGCCAAGTAATGTAATAAGCAAAACAGATAGAGATCCTTTGGAGTATGGGAGTATATACCCAACTTTTCCTGTATACAAATAATACCCTCTAGTCACAATAACCAATAAACCAAAGCTAAATAATAATGCTCCTATAACGTGATTTTCTACACTTAAATATACCAATCCAGCAACGCCGATAAACATACCGGCTAACACCGCTTTAAGCAGACTATTTTTCTCGATGTTTTTCATTTGTATTCTCTTCTCTTTAAAGTATTAATTGATTTTTCGATTTGATTTTTCATATAAAATCACAATCAAAATCAATCTGCATACTTGAGATTATATCACTTATAAGTTAAATTTAACAATAATTTTTCCGATTAAAGCAAATCCGCGAAAGGAATTTTATAATAATTACTCATTTTTAATAGCAGTAAAAAAAGCTTATAGAATATTAAAAAAAGCTTGAATTTTTAAACAGAATTCAAGCTTTTATATTAACAATTATTTTGTTAGGAATGCTTTATAAGCTAAATACGCTTCATAGACATCTGCTTTGGAAACAATTTCCATTGGTGCATGCATATTAAGTACTGCAACACCAGCATCGACCACATTCATATTATAACGTCCGAGTATATAAGCGATGGTTCCACCGCCACCTTGATCTACTTTACCAAGTTCACTTGTTTGATAATGAATATCGTTAGAATCCATAATATTTCTTATCCAAGCGATGTATTCTGGTTCCGCATCGTTGCTTCCGCTTTTTCCTCTGGAACCGGTATATTTATTAAATACAATTCCCTCTCCGAATTTTGCATTGTTCTTTTTATCACTTACACTTTCATATAAAGGATCATATGCGGCTGAAACATCACTGGATAACATTCTGGAAGAAGCCATCGTATTTTTCAAATCAAGATAGTTCGTTTTACCTGTGAGCGCCAATAACTCAGCAATGGTATTTTCAAAGAATAAGGAATGTGCTCCTGTAGCTCCAACACTACCAATTTCTTCTTTGTCCACTAGAATACAGCAAGATGTGTACTCTGGTGTATCAATGTCTAATATCGCTTTTAAAGATGTATAACTACATACTCTATCATCGTGTCCATACCCAGCAACCATACTGCGGTCAAAGCCGAAATCACGGGCTTTTCCAGCAGGTACTATTTCAAGTTCTGAAGATACAAAATCATCTTCCTCGATATTATATTTATCTTTCATTAATTTTAAGATATTTGCTTTAACAGCATCTTTTTTGGTATCATCCAAAGGAATACTACCCAACATCACATCTAAGTTTTCACCTTCAATAACGACGTCCGCTGTTTTTTTCATTTGGTCTGATGATAAATGTACCAATAAATCTGAAATACCAATTACAGGATCATGCTCATCATCACCAATATTAATAATAACGGTAGTTCCATCTTTTTTACAAACAACTCCATGAATTGCTAAAGGAATTGTCACCCATTGATACTTCTTAATTCCACCATAGTAATGAGTATCAAGTAATGCGAAGCCTTCTTTTTCATACAATGGATTTTGTTTGATA
>CAZSVN010000073.1:0-6774 GCA_964610285.1 uncultured Candidatus Izemoplasmatales bacterium | reverse complement strand
ATATCCATAGCTACTTGGTTAATATCACCTATTTCCAATACATTTAATGATGCAAATGTATTCTCTAATTCTGTACTTTCAATAAATGTAGTGACTTGTGTTCCATCACCTGTTTCTATTATGACACTACTAGGTACAACCACTAGATCTGTATAATCTAATAATTGTTTTGATATGGTAGCGTGCATGATAGACGAATCTAAAAGAACGGATATATTGTCTAAAATAACGCCTAAATCCAATGTTTCTATATTGTTAAAATCTTGAATATCTAAAGCAAGAATTGCTTCTAAAATATTGGTCAATTCTTCTTCAGAGATAATTTGAGTCCCATCTTCGGAATCAATAATTCGAACATCTACTCCTAATTCATCTACATAAGGCACAACAATAAATGCAGAGTCTCCCTCTGTGAAATCAATGATATAAGAAGATAACGTAGCGTTAATTATTGTTGATGAGAACAATTTAGTTTTCTTATCTGGATCCAATACTGTTGGATCATCATCTGTAGCTAAATTGACTAAAATACTTGCATCTATTTCTACGTTATCTATATCCTCAATGCCTAAAGCACTTAATGCATCAAAGGCATGTTCTAATTCCTCTTTCAATATAAAAACTGTTTCTTCTTCGCCAGAACCAAACGAAATCCGCAGAGGATTTCCTAAGGTATCATTCGTTGGAATCGTTACAACTTCTGTCATATCCAGTAATTGTTTGGAAATCGTCGCATGTAATATCGCAGAGTCTAGCAGAACAGATACATTACCTAAAATCAAATCTAAATCCAATGTTTCAAGACTATCAAAGTCTTGAATGTCTATCGCTAGAACGGCTCCTAAAATATTAGTCAATTCGGTTTCATTAATATATTCTGTTGCATCTATCGGATCTACTATTCGAACAATCGTTTCCGTTAAATCGTCATCATATAGGTATACATATGGCACTACAACAAATGCATCATCCCCTGAGGCATAATCCAGTAAATAAGCAGACAATGTAGCATTCAATACTTTAGAAGCAAATAGCGTCTCAGCCTTATCTGGATCTAATACCGTATCGTCCGATTCTAAAGCAAGGCTGGTAAGGATGGATATATCAAACGTAACGTTTTCAATATCGGTAATTCCTAATGTAGATATCGCCAGAAATGCATTCTTAATTTCATCTTTACTAACAACGTCCATAGCGACTTCATCTACATAGATTGTTGTTTTAGCGGAACCAGGAACTGTTAAAATTTCTCCACCCATGTCAAGAACTAAATTACCAACAGTAGCGGATAAAATATCTGAAAGCAATAATATATCAATATTATCAGCTGATAAACCTAGGATTCCATTCATATCAAATCCAAGTTCTAAACAAACATCATCATCTACAGGACATGAAAGTTCTGAAAGAACCATATGTACTGCTTCTACAACATTTTGTAATTCTAATTTTAATAAATCCCCATTTTCATCAAATACGGAATCCGGCATAATTAATGTAAAGCCTTCCGGTAATGCTAGCTCTCGAATGAATTGAGTTATCGTTGAAACCAATATTCTCGATTCAAACAATGAGTTTATTGCCTCGACATCTAAATCCGCAATAAAGTTAAGATCAATGTGATTTAAGTCAAAATTATCTGCTTGTGATACCAAAGCATTTATTGCAAGTAAAATGTTCCTTAATTCTCCATTTTCAGTTATATTACCAAGATTATCCATTAAATCTAACCAGACGATATCATCAGGAATCGTCAAGTAAGGAATGACAATGGATGTATTTCCACTTAAAATATTAATCAAAGCATTGGTCACAATTTGCGACCCTAATAATACTGTAAAATCAATTTCCGACAGAGAACTTAATAATGCCATTGGATCCCCTGCATTGATATCTCCAACGGTAAGACCAGTATTTAGAATTTCACCAGCTACAGCCCCTATTGCAGAGAATTCATCTGCCCAATCAATATTATCAGGAATGGTAATAAACGCTGATATTTCACCACCATAAGATTCTAAAACCGGCTCTATTGCAGTATAAGCTGCTAAAGTAATCATTTCTGATTGGCCAAGTTCAATAAACAATTGTTCCACTTCATCCCCATCAATTACAATGGTATTTAAATCCATTTCATTGTTGAAAACACCAGCTGCATTTACAATATCAAAAGCAGTTGCGGCAATTTCACCCAATTGCATGATTTCTATTCCCCAATCGATTTCATACAGTTCATCAGTTGAGATTGTAAGCTCTGTATCTAAGAAATCAACACCAACTTCAATAGCAATTGGAATTAATGTTGTAAATAGATTGGATTCCGATAAATCGGTAAAAACAGTTCGAATTTCGTCTCCAGTAATATCAGATAAATTATTACTACTCATATATTCCGAATTTAAAACATCACCAATTACATTTGCATAAATTCCAAGTTCTTCTCGCAAAGCAATTTGTTGTTCTTGATAGTCCATAGATAAAACTGAATCAAATAAGTACAGGTTTAAAGGGATTTCTTCTTCTGTATACTCACTTGTCATCGTTATTTGGCTTTGAACTTGAACAACAATGTTTTCATTGTAAGCAGTAACCATATCATTCAGCATATTAAACGCATCATCAAATTGCGGATTTTCAAGAGGATTTGGTAATGCCGCTAATGTCAACACTGGTGTGGTTGGACTTTGAAATCCATCACGAAATTCTATATGGCTTAGTGTTTGCACTTGCGGAGCTGGCATCACTGCTAACAAACTTTCAGAGATACTAATCACTCCGCCAAAAATAATCATCGTTACATATAAACTTAAAACACCGGTCATCAAACCAAACAATGCCCCAAGGCCACGGTTTTTTGAACGGTATTTTCTATCTTTCTTACTATTTGGTAATACAATCATTCGAATGATCCACATAATTAAACGAAAGAGGATCTGTATTACGGTAAAATATATAATTGTATAGACTAATTTTACTGCAAACAATGCAATTGCAGTAACTAGCTCTAAGAAATTCTCATTTGATAAAGTAGATTGCAAGGAGTCTCCAAGGAATTTTTCTAGTAAGATCGGCAGCGCTTCTTGAAGTTGAGTTACCCCAGATAATTCCTGAAATACATTTCCAAGCAAACCACCTAAAAAGGGCAGATTAACTGTCCAAATAAGATTAACTGCAAAATTTATAGTTAGAAAGAACACAGCGAAGAAAATTAGAGTTACGAAGAATCCCCATATTGACTTCTTTAATCCTTTTAAAAACCCAAAGAAAAGTCCTAACCCTAGTATTGAAAAGAATGCTATGTTAAAATAGAGTGCATAATCCATAATTTCCTCCACGTATTAAGATAAATAATATATAATTATACTCTATTAATATATATATGTACAATAGTTGCCACAAAAATCATCCAAAAAGTACTGTTTTTGAACTATTTACAATAAATATAGTATAATATACGTATAATAAATAGGTGATTCTAATGAAAATGAAAAAAATATTTGTGATATTGTTTATGTTCATAACAACAAGTTTCTTAATAAGTTGTGATTTTGATAGTCTTTTTAATCAAACAACTACTTCTGTAATAGAACTTTCCACCTTACCAGAACCAGTGGGTGGTACGATTACATTTTTAGATTCTGATTATGCAACATTTCCTAGTTATGTTTCTGAAACCTACTCTATCAAGAATATTGATGATTATAATAACGTATTACTTGATACCAAAGAATACGTTAGACATGCCAATATTCAAATTCAAACAACGTTAATAGAGGAACGCTATCCTTACCCTTGGTCAGACACATTAAAAGAGTATGTGGTAGGTTCTAGCAGTGGATCTGGATTTGTGTTTATGGAAAAAGATGGGTATTACTACGCCATCACCAATTATCACGTGGTAAATCCAGATGATTATCAAGCAACCTATATGATTCAGACCTATAACGAAGAGGAACCAGAAGAGGCAACATTAGTTGCTGGAAATGAAGAATTCGATCTAGCAGTTGTACGATTTCCAGTTGGGGACAAAACCAATGTAACGATAATTGACATTTATGAACGTTTGTACTACAAATTTAATGTAGGCGAGCTCGTTCTAGCAGTTGGTAACCCTCTTGGAGTTGCAAATAATGTTACGTTTGGGGAGTTTAATGGAATGAGAACCATTGAAAATGCTTTCTATGATGTGATGTACCATGATGCTTCTATAAAAGAAGGCTCCAGTGGAGGAGCCCTAGTAGATGTAGATGGTAATTTATTAGGAGTGAATACCTGGGGTGTTGATTCCGAGGATGATTACTCCTTTGCAATACCAAACTATATTGTATATACGTTTTTAGTAAATTACGGAGTGTTAGATGAATAATCTAGCACTCTTTTTTTATTTGAAATTCTAACTTTACTTCTGGATAGGTATCCGATTGAATCTTTACCCATGCTAAGCCATCTAGACCTGTTGTCTTTACATAAACACCGATACTACCACCGATTAAACTTATTGTGCTTGGTCCAATCACCCGGAGATGTTTGGACGAGGTAATATGAAGCCCAAGATTGGAATAGGTTAACGGGGTACCATGTTCATTTTCCAATTGAACAACAATTCTAGCAACATCATAGGTGTCTTTATGAATTAATTCTGTTGTATTTTGAGTTGCGGTCAACTTTGATTCATTGGATTGACCTGTTTTCTTAGTAACAACCAATTCATCATTCAAATAACCTTCAAATGTAAATACTACTGGATTGGCTTCTTGCAAGGCAATATATTTTTCAAACAAAGAAACAAGGGTTGGAAAATCAACAGCTTTACGAAGTAATAATCCTAAATATTTTAATTTATCTTTGATTGGCAAGGCAAATCCATGTTGATTATAAGCCAATAATATATCCGTTATTTTTCTAGCATCTTTTGGCTTAAATTGGCCACTGTTAATAATAGAATCACCGATTAAATCATCAATAATTATCGGAGCGTATGGAATATCTGGATAAGATTTCCATTCACTATAATATTCTCCTATAAACTCTTCATTTCGATAGACTTTGATAGAATCGCAATTGGTGAATATGACCGTTTCATCCATCTTAAACTCTTTTCGATCACCAGGAATCATATTGGAAGCGATAAACAACATCGGTTCTTTATGATTTTGAGATTGGTAGGCATAAGCAGCGTATTTTGGAATACGGAACATATCCATAACTCCATGATGGCAAATTCGATCATTTGAGCCGAATTGCAAATGGGTATTATAATCTGCTAAACACCATCCGATTGCTCCTGAAATGCGTTTATAATGGTAAGCTGAATCCATGACTGCAATATGTCTCATTGCCTGGTCTACTCGAGAACTTTCTGGATCAAATTTCTTGGTTGGATTTACATGACCATTATGTTCTGTTACGAGATATGGTATATACCCTTGGGTTACCTTACCTGGGCTTTCTAATCCTTCATTCAATCCGGTATGACTAAAATCATTGTAGGTGTAAATATCTTCTAAAAATTCCCCTTTTTTGGTATTTCTTACCCCACAAGTTTGTCTGGTTGGGTCCAGTTTGTGAGCTAATTCATTTGTTTTTTCATAGAAATCATGGTCATCACTGGATTCATTGATCCTGACTCCCCATGTAATAATGGAAGGGTGGTTGTAATGTGCATCTATCATAGTTTCAATATTTTGGTAAGTGAGCTCTTTAAAGTGTTCATCACCGATGTATTGCCAACCTGGAATTTCTTCTAAAACTAGTAGTCCTATTTCATCACAGCGATTTAAAAAATGATTGCTTTGCATGTAATGAGATGTCCTGACAATATTACACCCAAATTCTTTTAAGATATCTGCGTCCAGTTCTTGCATACGCTTAGGCATTGCATAACCAACATATGGATAACTTTGATGACGATTTAAACCGATTAATTTCACTGGTTTATTGTTTAGGAAGAATCCTTCTGGTGTGAAGTCAACGGTGCGGAAACCAAATGTAGATGTCAATACATCGACCACTTCTTCACCTTTAAGCAATTGAAGTTCTAAGGAATATAGATTTGGTGAATCCATATTCCATCTTTGGACTTCTTTTATATTGGAAATATAATTATTTTGTGTAACAATTGGATCATCAAAAATGGTAGAAAACGTCTTGTTGCCATGAAAGAATACATTACATTGAACACGATATTCTTCTTGCGCATCTTGAATAATAGCAACATCGATATCCAATACCATTTCATCTTCTACTAACCAAGAAACTTCCGTAGTAGAGATATGAAGTCGATCAATATATACCGATGGAAGAATATCTAAATATACTTCGCGATAGATTCCACTAAACGCTAAATAGTCAACAAAATGCCCAAACGGAGGTACATTTTTCACTTCATTAGCGTCCACAATAACTTGCAATAAATTTTCACCAATAACAGCTGCACCGGATAGGTTCACTTTAAATGGTGTATATCCACCTTCATGTATCGTAAGTAGTTTCCCATTTAAAAAGACTTTACATACGTTCATAACCCCTTCAAACTGCAAAAATAGACGTTTTTCCAACATCTCATCTGTAAGCTCAAATAATTTATTGTAAGTACCAATAAACTGATAATCTAATTCGTTGAAATAATTGAGTGGCAATTCTTTCATCGTATGAGGAATATGCACAACTTCCATTCCCTTAATGGATTTATTGTTGATATAACTGTCCTTAAAATCGGCTATAAATGTCCAATCAAAATTTGCTGCGGACGCCTTAGGTAATGATTTTCCAATC
>CAZSVN010000072.1:6411-6801 GCA_964610285.1 uncultured Candidatus Izemoplasmatales bacterium | reverse complement strand
AACTTGTTAAAAACGTAAGAGACTAGAATCGGTTCCTAGTCTCTTTTTTTGATTGAAATTTTTAATTTAGAACATAATATTTTATTTAGAGACTAAGTTTAAGTAAAGTCTTTGAGCCCTGAAGTCCATTCTTCTAAAAATTCACTCAATTCTGCAAATTTTGGACTTCTAGCTTGTCTAACATAAAAGCCACTTGTTGACATTCCTAATAGTAACGCTTCGTCAGGACTCAATTCTAGTAATAAGCCTAGTACAAATCCCGCATTGAAATTATCTCCGGCACCCGTAGAAAGTTTTGGTTTGGAGATGTATGGCCCTTCTTCGGTATAAAACTTTCCTTTTACAACACAACTGGATCGATCTACAGGATGAATCACTACAGAATCTATT
>CAZSVN010000072.1:5307-6343 GCA_964610285.1 uncultured Candidatus Izemoplasmatales bacterium | reverse complement strand
CCATATTCAAGTCCTCTAAAGCTACTTGCATATGAGTTAAACTCTCACTATCAAATAGTTCTAGAACATTTGCAACATCATACGCTTCTTTTTTATTTAGACCTAAAACTACAAAGAAGTAATCATTAAATCTCCTTAACATATTTAGAGCTCTGATTATTTCTTCATTTTCTCGTTTTTCTGGATCTGCTAAATCTACGAATAAAATCGGTTTTTTCAGTTTTCTAGGTAGATTTGGAACAATTTCCTCAATCAACTTATTCCAAGTTTCAGTCATATGTGGTAACATTGACCAATTTACGGACGCAAATAAATCTACATCCGCTAATAGTTTAGTTAGTTTTTCTTTTCCTAAAACACTTATAAGAGTTTCATAATTAACATCATTTAAGGAAGACATTTTACCCATTAATAGTTTCCCATCATCAAATTCTAATGCATCCGTATGACCGTTAGCAGCGATGGAAATTAATTGAACTTTTTTCTCCATAGTTTTAAAAACGCCATCAATAACAGGAGACCCAAGCGCTCCAATATATGTGATTTTGGAGTTGTGTTGAGACAATGCATTACACATAATCGGTCCGTTTCCACCTATTTTTTTCACAGTAGGAACCAACTCAATATTTGTGGATAATCCACTTGCTTTGGATATTCTATTCGCAAAATCACCAATCGTATTTACACGATTAAAGTGTTCACTATCACTTCGTTTATCTACAACATGAATAATCTCATCCACAAAACCATCAAATCCAATTAACATTGATAACGCTGTTGGATCTTTTTCTTTCAGTTTTTCGGCCAATTGCATTCTCTTATCAATCATTTATAATCTCACCCCTATAATATTATTATCATTCTTTTCTTATGTGTACTAAATCTCTAATAATATTATAACATGTTATCACAATTCATTTCAAAAACATCAATTATTTTTTCAAAAATCAAACAGATAATTGCAATCTATTTAAAGCATTGCGATATTCTTCTTTTATCTCAGCTTTTTTGCCTATCTGCGCTTCTTTTAAACTTT
>CAZSVN010000072.1:0-5226 GCA_964610285.1 uncultured Candidatus Izemoplasmatales bacterium | reverse complement strand
AGCGAGCGATATACAATAAGGCGCTTCTGATTTCCCACATGTAATAATACAATCAAATGGACATGTAAATGGATGTTTTAATCCGCTTTTCACATCATCTAAGAATGCATTCCTTATTGCTCTTCCCGGAAGGCCAACAGGGCTTTGAATGTAAATAATATCTTCTTGCTTTGCATTTAAATATGCTTGTTTAAATCCATCACTCGCATCACATTCATTCGTTGTAACAAATCTTGTGGCCATCTGCACAGCGGACGCGCCGTGATTCAAGAAATACAATATATCTTCTCCATCATAAATACCACCACCCGCAATCACAGGTATTTTTCGATTGTACTTTTCTTCAAAAGGTGCAAGAGCATGTAATACTTCTGGTAATAAATGTTCTAGCTTATGTTCTTCTGTTTCTATTTCATCTTTCTTAAACCCAAGATGTCCGCCCGCAAGCGGCCCTTCCAAAACAAAAGCATCCGGAAGATAATCATAACTCTTCATCCATTTTTGGATAATCAGTTTGGCAGCTCTACCCGAAGATATAATTGGTACTAATTTTGTTTTGGTATCTTTTGTTACGTGTTTTGGTAAACTAAGAGGCAATCCAGCACCTGCAAAAATATAATCGATTTCTTCTTCTAAAGCAGCCTCTACTAGTTCATCAAAATTTGTCAAAGCCACCATAATATTTACTCCTAGTAATCCATCGGTCATCGCCCTAGCTTTTTGAATTTCTTGTCTGAGACCGTGAACATTATTGTAATGAAAATCGTTTGTTTCACCATCAAATACACCTACACCAGCAGCTGAAATGACACCGATACCGCCTTCGTTCGCAACCGAGGCAGCTAGTTTTGATAGAGAAACTCCAATCCCCATACCGCCTTGAACAATCGGTAATTTGGCAACCTTATCTCCAACAATAAACTCTTTCATTATGGTTTGATTCATCATATTCCCTCTTTCAAATCAAGATTTAAATAGTTCACATTACTATATCACACATAGTAATTTATAGCAAGAGTTTTTTTGAAATTAATCGCTGTCTTTGGGGATTAACCATTGGATAGAAGTAAATAAAAAAATTAGATTTTCATCTAATTTTTATTAATTATCGTTAAATATATTCTTTTGATGTTAAAATGAGTTTTTTTAAAATAGTTTTTTTATATAAAATTATTTTCCTTCTTTTCCAGTGATGTGCTCGATTTCAATTTCAATTATCGATGTAATTTCAATTTCCTTGGCAATCATGGAAGTAGCTTGTTCGCTAGGAATATCAGAATACTTCTTAATTAATTCCATTAACACTTCATAAGTTGCAGGTAATACTTTGGCTTTACCAAATACGCTGACGCTTTGATATCTAGTGCTTAATTCTTCACCAATGACTTCAACATGATCATATACAGAAAAGGAAACTTTTTTTTGCTTTTTTATATTATCGATTTTATGACCGTCTCTAGCACAATGAACATAAATTTTGTTGTTATAAACAATATAATTAACCGGTGTAGTATAGGGGTATCCATTATCACTAATGGTTCCTAACACTCCTACTTCTGCATTTTTTAAGAGGTCTAGTGTTTTCGTTTCATCCATTTGGTCTTTACTTCTACGCATTGTTCGAAACATAACATTACTCCCCATCTCTTAACGAAATTTCTATTTTTTGTTATAAGCAATTAATCCTTGTTCTAAAATATACATCGCTCTCTTCATTTCTGGAACATTTAACACATAGGCAATTCTAGCTTCATCTTTTCCCAAACCTTTGGTTGCGTAAAATCCTTCTGCAGGAGCCATCATAATGGTTTCTCCATCAAGCTCAAATTCTTCTAGCATCCAAATAATAAATTTTTCTGCATTATCTACTGGTAATTTTACTACAACGTAAAATGCTCCAGTAGGCTTTTCACAAACAACTCCCGGAATACGTTGAAGCGTTTCGTAAACAACGTCTCTTCTTGCTTGGTACTCATCTCGAATGGAATCGGTATAAGATTGTGGCAATTGATATAAAGCAGCCGCTCCTATTTGTTCTAAGGTAGCTACGCATAGTCTTGCTTGGCATAATTTCATAATATTTTTCATGAGATTCTTATTGTGAGAACAGATTGCTCCAATACGTGCACCACAAGCACTATATCGTTTTGATACACTTTCGGTGATAATCAAATGATCTTCAATTCCTTTAACAGAACCCATTGATAGGCCTTTTAAACCATCAAATGCCATACCTCTATATACTTCATCACTGATGATAAACAAATTATGTTCTAATGCTATTTCAGCTACCATCAACATTTCATCTTCGCGCAAAATCGTACCTGTTGGGTTCCCTGGATTACTAAATAATATTGCTTTAGTTTTAGGAGTAATAAGGCGTACGATGTCTTCTTTTTTTGGTAAATGAAATCCTTCACTAGCTTTTGTCGTAATCGGAATGATATTCACATTCACTTCGCCAGTAAATCCATTGTAATTGGTATAGAATGGTTCTGGCACTAGTATTTCATCCCCTGGATCACAAGTAGCTATTGCACAAAACGTAATCGCTTCACTTCCGCCATTGGTAATTAGAATATCTTCTTCATCAAAATGAATATCATCTTTTGCAAAATAATCTCGAATAGAATCAATTAAAATAGGTTCTCCTTGACTAAAGGAATATTTAATGACTTTTGTATCATAATTGTTGATAGCCTCCATAAACACTTTCGGTGTTTCAATATCTGGCTGACCAATATTTAAGTGATATACTTTTTTCCCTTGTTTTTTTGCTTTAGTAGCGATTGGAACTAATTTCCTCACAGGAGATTCTTGCATGGTTTGGATACGACTAGAAAATTTCATTTTTTTATTTCCTTTCATAAAAAATCATATATATTGTAACACTTTAAAGTACGAAATTCAATAAAAATAAGCGATAAAAGTAAGTGCTTACATTATCGCTTTATTAAAAGCTTCATTTTTGTAATTTTTTACATTGAAATGAATCAAAATCCTATTAGATTAAGGTCGATTGTCCAAATCTTGAAATTCCGTTATTTGCATCATAAACCACTCTTTTGTGTTATCAATTCCAGATTCCTCTTCAATGGTATTCAACAAATCATCAATGGTCGCAATTTTATATTGGTATCTTTGGAAATACACTTGCATGATATCATAAAATAACTCCTTGTCACCATCTAAAAATTCCTCGACATAATAAAAGAATAGTGTTGAACCATGATAATAAATTTGATATCCGTATTGATCACCAAATTCATCTACTTTTCGTAATAAAGATTCGCCTAAACTTAAAGCATAACGATCATCAAATCGTTCTTGTAAACTATTTCTAAAATCAAAAAACCCAATATATCCCGCTATACCATATGCATTGTAGTAATATAACGATTGCATGAAAGTTGTAACAGCTTCGTCTAAAAAGGATTCGTCTGATTGGTCATTCCCTACCATCGAATAAAACCATTGATGAATGATTTCGTGATTGATGGTTCCTTCTGAAATTTCTTCACTACTACAGTATATGACTCCTGTGCTTTCCATGCCGAAATAATGGCCTAGTTCTATGGTGAAATGATCGTACGGATACACTCCAATTTCGTCTTCAAAATATTCAAATGTATTGGATATTGTGGCTTTGGTAGAAGCCAATTCGAAACCCATTAATTCTCTATTGGAATAAATTTGATAGGTTCTATCATTTGCAATATATTCATACAATGTATAATCCTTAGAAGCACTAAAGGAAAAATCCCGTGCATCTTTCAGTTCATAATGGGTTGTTTGCCTTCCGGTCTCTAATTCTTGAGAAACAAACATTCCACCAGTCGCTACTAAATACGTATCTGGAGTATTGATGGATACATAATAATCGCCAATATCATTGTAATAGGATTCTCCTCGGAATGTAAAAGCATCAATATTCCATCCTTCGTCATCATACATCGCAACAAAAGGATAAAAAAACATGGTTAAATAATAATCGCCATAATCTGTTAAACGCCCATCGTCCCAATAGTTAAACTCATATTCAAATTGGATAGAAATGCGTTCGCCTTTATCTAACGTTTCATCTAGTTCTATATAGATTTGAGTATCGTCGTCCCCTCTGACTTCAAATGCTTGTTCCAAATCGTTGATTGCTAGATATTGTATATCTACATTATATTCTCTATCACTTGGATTACGAGCGTTTGGGTATAATGTTAAATACAATTCATCTAAGTCAACATCATCATTCTTGTAATATAACTCGCCTTCCACCTGTAAAACACTCGATTCTTCGTCCAAATACACATCAAGTATATATACCGTATTATTCGTATCGTAATAAGGGTTTGTGGTATTCGTGGAAGTATTGTTATAAGTGGTCGTTTCATTACCAGTATTTGCACTACAACCAAGTAAACACAGAAGCAAAAAAGTTATAACTACAAACTTTTTCATAAAATCCTCCTTACAAAGCATTAAGAATGCTATCTACAATAATATTGGCTCCCATGGAATTGATATGAACTCCATCTAAAGTTAGATGCAATCCTCTTGCCTTACTTTGTTCATCAACTCCTTCATCTGAATCAATGTTTTTTACATCTTTTAATAAATCATATATCTTATATGGCAAATAATCTGAAATAATTTTTTCTTGTAAGTAAGAAATACATTCGTTTCTAATATCTATGTATGTAATATTAGAATAATTATTTACAATAGACTGGATTGATAAGACGTATTTCGTTAATTGGCTGTTCCATTTATTCGACATATTTTCTCCTATTAATAATGGTGGAATCACAATAATTTTTGTATGTTCAAAAGATAAAGATTCTAATATCTTTGTATAGTCTCTTTCGAATTCTGCAATTCCTTTTGCCCAACGTTGTCTCATAAGAGTTTTAACTATTTTATATAAGAAAGTTAACTTACCAAACACATCATTTACTCCAATAAATAGGACTATCACATCAAAACTTGATAGATTGGGAATCTTTTTTAAGCGTTTGTTTAGACTGGAAACGGTGTCTCCACCTTTTCCAAAATTAATCCATTCATGAGTGCTCGATTTCTTCTTTAATTGATCGACAAAAGAAACTCCCGGCACCCCTTCTGTGATACTATCTCCTATACACGCTATTCTCATGAGTACACATCCCCTATCCTTTAATCAAAGAGAAGCTTTATAACTTTGAATTAATTCATCATATCTCTTATCAAACT
>CAZSVN010000071.1:0-6804 GCA_964610285.1 uncultured Candidatus Izemoplasmatales bacterium | reverse complement strand
CCATCTGCATTAAACTAAAAATACCTTCTTGCATTCTGGCACCACCAGACGCGGTGAAGATAACAATAGGGATTTTTTTATAGATGGAATATTCAAAGCTTTTGGTCACTTTTTCACCAACAACGCTTCCCATACTTCCCATCAAAAAATAACTATCCATAACGCCAATCACACAAGGTTGTCCATAGATTTGTCCAAACCCATATATGTATGCTTCATCAAGGTTAGTTGCTTTTTTATATTTTAATAATTTTTCCTCGTATCCATCTTGAAAAAGAGGATTCAAGGAAATATACCCCAATCCTTTTTCTACAAAAGTATCTTCATCCACAATATATTTAATACGGTCAATCGCTCTCATTCTAAAGTGATTGCCACAATGTTTACATATATAATCGTTTTCTATGTTTTGTTTCTTATTTACAGTGCGAGCACAAATTGGACATTTTTCATACAAGCCTTTAGGAACATCCATTTTCTGCGCTTTTAAATAAGAACTTTCATTTTGTATTATTTTCAAATTATTTTTAAGGTTTTTTCGTTTGTTTAACGTCTTCGATATACTATTCATATTCTTCATACTCCAATAATGTTTCTAATTTCTTAGCCACAAAAGAAGTATCAAAAGCACCTCTGGTATAATCTGTATCATTCATAATCATATACAAAAATGTTTGGTTGGTTTTAATGCCTTCTACAACAAGTTCTTCTAGTGTTGCGCGCATTTTTTTGATAGCTTCAAGTCTATTTTCTCCATGAACGATAACTTTCCCAATCATCGAGTCATAAAATGGCTGAATTTCATAATCATTATAGATAAAACTATCAAATCTTACTCCATTACCAGAAGGAATGTGTAATAATTTGATTTTGCCTGGATTTGGTCTAAAATGATCTTTTGGGTTTTCAGCATTTAATCTACACTCAATGCTATGACCCCTTAACAATATATCTGATTGGGAAAAACTTAATTTTTCACCAGCTGAAATTTTGATTTGTTCTTTTATAATATCTAGTCCCGTAATCATTTCCGTAACTGGGTGCTCAACTTGTATTCTAGTATTCATTTCCATGAAAAAATATTCATCACCAGCAACTAAAAATTCTATTGTCCCAGCGTTTTCATAATTTACTATTTGACATATTTTTATAGCAGTATCTCCCATTCGTTTTCGCAAATTCGCACTAATCATACTTGGTGCTTCTTCCACAACTTTTTGATTTCTTCTTTGAATGGAACAATCGCGCTCTCCTAAATGAATGATGTTACCATACTTATCTGCCAACATTTGAAACTCAATATGTTTTGGTCTCAACATATATTTTTCCAAATACATTGTATCATCACCAAAAGCATTCATAGCTTCCGCTTTTGCGGTTTCAAAAGCTCCTATGAATTCATTCATATCATATGCTACACGCATGCCTCTTCCACCGCCACCAGCGCTGGCCTTAATTAAAATAGGAAATCCAATTTCATCAGCGACATTTTTAGCTTCTAAGATACTTTTTACGCATCCTTTACTGCCAGGTACAACAGGTACATTAGCATTGATAACTATTTCTCTCGCTTTAGATTTATTTCCCATTTGTTTTATTGAATTGCTTTTCGGACCGATAAATGTGATTCCACATTCTTCACAAAGCTGTGCAAAATCACTATTTTCACTCAGAAATCCAAATCCAGGGTGTATTGCTTCTGCGCCTTTATTTATGGCAGCCGTAATTATATTTTCCATATTTAAGTAGGAATCAATTGATCTTGGTCCGCCAACACAAACACTTTCATCAGCTAATTGAACATGCAAGCTGTCTTTATCGACTTCACTATATATCGCAACTGTCTCAATTCCCATATATTTACATGTTCTAATAATTCTTACTGCTATTTCTCCCCTATTAGCAATTAAAATTTTTTGAAACACTATTCTTCAATTTCCATAACAACTTGGCCATATTCAACCATGGTTGTACTTTTAACATGAATACGCTTAACAACACCTGAAACTGGGGCTGTAATCTCATTCATTACTTTCATCGCTTCGACGATAAAGAGAATATCTCCTTTTATAACTTTCTGATTCAAAATTACAAAAGGGTCGCTCTCGGGAGACGGCGAGTCATAGAAAGTACCAACTAAAGGAGCCTTAATCAAAACGTAGGTGTTTTGTTCTTCCAATTGTTTTTGATTAATGGTTTCTGGTGGCATATTTTGAATGGAAGCTGGAGAAGGTAAATCATACCCTTTTTCTCCAGCTTCACAGTAAAGTCTTTTTCTGTTATTTCAAGTTTGTGAACAGTCGAATCTTCAAACTCTTTAATAATACTCTTTAATTGCCTTAAATCCATATTGATCTCCTTCCGAATATAAATATTCTGTTAAAATCTGATCAATAATTATTCTTTGCTTTCTATAAAATCAACGATTTCCTTAATGGTTTTGAATGATTGTGCAACTTCGTCATTAATTGTAATATCGAACTCGTCTTCAATCGCCATAATTAATTCTACAGCATCTAATGAATCAGCACCTAAATCAGACGCTAAATCCGCTTCCATTGTTACTTCTTCTTTACTTACTCCTAAACCTTCAACTACAAGGTTTTGTAATTTTTCAAAATCCATAATATCCTCCTAAGTTATTTAAAATCTTCATAATTTTACCACCTTTTTATATGAAAGTCAAATTGTTTTGAAATTCAAATTATTTGATATTATTATATTTAATTTATTGGCAGTTAAAATTCATTTTTGTGTATTTTACTTGTTTTATCTATAGTAAATTAACGTTTATTATACAATGAAATTTTATCGCTAACTATGGGCATATATAAAAAACGCAGAATATCCACTTAACATAGTTAAAGATATTCTAGAGCCTATAAATCTTAACAGTAAACAATGTAAGCTAGATATATAATGTATATTTTTTTGTTTTGTTTTTTTATGTTGATATATGTTTAGTAATTACACTAAATTTGAGACGTAAAATATAGGATTATAAAAAAATAGTGTTGTAACCGTTTACTACTATACAAAATATTCTATCTGTTTAGTAAAAGTCTGAAATAGATAACTTATCTGAGGGCACGGTTATTGTTTCTTGATTAGACATTAATATGATGTCTCCACTCTTTTCTATTGACTTAACAATATAGCTTATGCCTTTATGTATTATAGTTTTATTCAATAGAATAGACCTATTTAGATAATTTTGGTACACAATATCGTCTTCTTTTAAAGAATTAAAGTGCTTTATCATTTTTTTTAGAATATCGTTAATATTATAAGATTCATTTGTTTCTTTCGACATAGAAGTTGCTTTCCATCCAACGTTACTATAATCTTTTACATTAACATTTACTCCGATACCGACAACAACTGCTTCTAATTCTTTATATCCTATGCTTTCAATTAAAATGCCGGATATTTTTTTATTATTGATTAAAATATCATTTGGATATTTAATTTTAGCTTCTAATCCATATTGTTCCAACATCAATACAATTGCCAATGAACTTTTCATTGTCAGCAAAAATAAATCCTCTCTATTTACACTCCTTTTAAATAAAATACTGAAATAGAGATTACCCTTTGGGCTATACCAAATATTTCCGCGTCTTCCTCTACCATTCGTTTGTTGCTCTGCTACTACTATGGTTCCGTCATTCAAATCAACTATATTTTGTTTAATATAGTCATTTGTACTATCAAGTTGTCTAAATGTTATTATTCTTTTTCCAATCACAATCAACCTCACTTTGTAGCTTAATAAATTTTTATGATGTTGGCTTATATATTTTTTTTACATTACCAAATTCATCTAATTTTCCTAATAGTTGTCCAAACATATTTCGTTCAGTCCCTTCACATTTTATTCTTACAAAATACTTGAAGAAATAGTAATCATCAATTTTGAACGTATTCATAGGATCAAGTCCTGTTATAGAGTCACATAAGATAACTTCATGTGGCGACTTCAGAATCAATTGTATTTGTTCTTCCATTTTTTGATAATATCGCTCTATAAAGTCTGTGTTAAAGTTTTGAAGTTCATATGGTTTCTTTTCTTTAAAAGAAACAGATAAAAGAGAAAAAATCGGATTAGATTCTACGCTGATTTCATGATCAATTTCAATTCCAAGTTGTTTTGCAACAATCAGTTGCAACGCACCAATATTATAACATATTGTCCGTATAGGTAGATAATTGTTAATATTCGAAATATCGCGAATTAGATTGTTCATTTCTTTATGGTATTTTTGGGGATTGAATTGAAACAGTGCTTGCAACTCCACAAATCGAGCCATTCCTTCTACTGTTTCAATTTTTGATTCGTATTCCGTTTCATTAATATACTTGAGTTGACGGTCTCGTCTAGATGAAACAAATTGTTGATATGCATTCATGGAATTGCTCTTATAAGCTTCTACTAAATACATCGTTTCACTATATTTCCAAATGAGATTGGTTTTATTATAATTGTAATTTATTCCTAAAAACACATTAGGAAATCTAGTTTCATGTTCTCGCATTTGATAAGCGTGAAACATTTCGTGAATGATTTTACTAGCAAATACTTCATCATCGTCAACTGTATATGCTAAGTCCCATATAGCAATATATTCCCCATCATAATCAATGGTTGTATTCCCAATAAACCGTTCATCATAATCTATAGTTTTATCATTGAAATAGACGTGTTTTTTATTATACAAGGCAAAATTACATTGTTTAAAGTTTCTATATAGTTTATTAAAGTCTATTGTTTGTATTAATATTTTTAAACGGTTATATAAATCAATCATGAGTGTACTCCTTAAACTTGTTAATCAAATCAATTGAGTCGTCTATATTTCCAATAAATATAATCGTTCTGTTTTTATAGTTATTATTAATATTGAAGTAGAAAGGATTTTGAAAATGATTCACAAAACTCGTGAGATTCTTTACGGCACCATCTTGCATATTCTTATGATTAAAGGTTAGGCAGATATCATCTTTATGTTTGACAAATCCACGAGCATAATCGTTTAATTTATCCATACTTGTTTTCGTTAAGTAATCCACTATTGATTTGTTATCTGCGTATTCTTGAATATCTTGATCTGAAAATCTCCAAACTCCACCTATTTTAGTTCCATTTAGAACACCTTCACTTAAATGTCTTCTAATAGTTCGTTCTGGTATAGAGAAAAAATTCATTAAGTCTTTTAATGTATACATCATTATCACCCATAATAAGTATACTCAATAAAATAAGTAAACACAATAACATATTAGCATGTTTTGGCATGTTTGATTTATATTAATTCAAATTTAAGCATAAGAAAAACCTATAATTGGATGCTTTTTTTAAAACGTCTTTTTTATAGGTTCCGTTTTAGTTTTTTATCTTTGTTATGTTTTTAAACTACTTTTTAGGTGGTCTTAACCCATGAAATTGATAATATATTGTTTCAATTCTTCCATTGTAAAGTTTTCTTAATCGATCCGCTTTGCGGTTGAATACTTTTTCAAAGCCTATATACGACGTTATAAAGTAAAAAGACAATGTATCAAATTTATTAAAAAACATTCCCATTTCTTCATATAATTTAGTTACTTCATCTCTTTCTGATAGTCTTTCTCCGTATGGAGGATTTGAAATTAAAATCGCATAGTTGTTTTCATATTTAATGTTTCTAAAATCATCACTAATAAAAGTTATGCAATCTGCTACACCAGCTTCATCAGCATTTTCCTTTGCGGCTATAAGATTTTGATTATCAATATCTACTGCGATAATTTTTATATTAGCATCAATATCTATTGCCTTATATGCTTTACTAATTTCATCTTTCCACATAACTTCTGGAATGATTGACCAATGTTTGGAGGCAAAGTCTCTTTTGATACCTGGAGCTATATTCTTTCCTATCAAAGCTGCTTCTATAGGAATTGTTCCCGATCCACAGAATGTATCATATAACAATCGATCTTTATTCCAAAAACTAAGTTTAACCAATGCTGCAGCCAATGTTTCTTTTAAAGGAGCTGTCACTGCGTTAACACGATATCCTCTTTTGTGTAGAGCAACTCCTGATGTGTCAATCGTCAAAGTCGCAATATCTTTAAGTATGGAAACTAAAACAGTATACTCCGCCCCTGTTTCTGGACACCAATCTATGTTATATGTTTCTTTTAAATTTTCAGCTATTGATTTTTTAACGATTGCTTGACAATCTGAAATGCTAAATAGAGTTGATTTAACTGATTTGCCATTCACATTAAATTTACCATCTTTTGTTATGAAATAACTCCAATCTAAACTTAGCGTTTTATCAAACAATTCATCAAAAGTCATTGCCTGAAATTCACCAATTTTTAATAATACTCTATCAGCACATCTAAGCCATATATTCGCTTTAGCAATTCCTTGAGCATCACTTAAAAAGGTTACTTTCCCATTTTCTGTTTTTAGTATTTCAAAACCCAATTCTATTAATTCTCTTTTAACAATAGCTTCCAATCCAAATGTAGTTGTCGCAATAAGCTCAAAATTTTTCATATTCAAAATCCTTTCTAGCCCAATAAAATATATAATTGCATTTTACCATTTATAATTTTTTTGTTTACATACTATTATAACAAACAATCATTGATAATGATATTTATAATATTTGTTTTTCTTAAATAGCCCGCTTTCGCTAGAGTAAAAAACGCATAAAAAAAGACCCAGCATAAGCGCTAAATCTAGTCATTTTATATGGTGACCCGTACGGGATTCGAACCCGTGAATGCATGCGTGAAAGGCATGTGAGT
>CAZSVN010000070.1:0-6808 GCA_964610285.1 uncultured Candidatus Izemoplasmatales bacterium | reverse complement strand
TCGTCTCCTTCCCCAAGCGACCGCAGCCCGGACATATTGCATTTCGCCCACGCCGCTATTGGAGTCAATCCCATCGATATGGTATTGGTTACACTAGAAACACGGCCTAACATATTTTTATCAACTGTTTTTAAGACTGCTACTCTAAATGGAATATTGATCATACCATTGAATATTCCGAACACTAAAATAGAACCAGAGCAAATAACCATAAAACTCAAAAATGGAATTTGTCCACCAACGATAAGGTGAGTTCCTATTACGAAAACTATAAAGGATACAGACATACCATAAAGTCCTTTTATAATAATTGGACTAACTTGTTTTTTTTGTGCTATAGAACCTAAGACAATACTAGTAATGATGATACCAATTGGGTAAAAAGAAGTTAGAATGGATAGGTATATCGCTTTTGCTTCTAATTCGACTGCAAATAAATAAGGTAATCCATTTACAATCACTGGAGTGGTAAAGAAGTTCAATAATGACGCTATGATTACAAGCATCAATATTGGTTTTAACTTAAGTAAATATACAAAACCTTCTTTGATATCAACAACGATAGTCACAAGTGACATTTTCACTTTTTCAAGAGACGTTCTTAACTGAATAAACATCTCACTAAATCCTGATAAGATAAAACTGACTCCGTTTATAATAAAAATCCACTCAATATCTAGAAATGAATAGATAGCTCCACCAATGATAGAACCAAGTATCATATATAAAGCAGCCATTCCTTGTGTTAATGAACTTGCTTGTTGCAGTTGGTGTTCTTCTAATATATGAGGAGGTAAACTTACTTCAGCTGGATTAAATAATGCTCCATTAACTCCTAGTATGACGCTTGTTGCAAATAAGACAATTAGAGTTAGTGTTAAACTTGCTCCTGAAAAAATAACGATTCCAGCAATCACAACACAAATTCCTCTAATATAATCTGTCATCCACACTACTTTAACTTTATCAAGTCTATCAACGATTGCTCCAGCAAATGGTGATATGATAAAGTATATCAATCCACTAGTTGCTAAATATATCCCAGCTAATGTTGGAGTAGCTATTTCATAGATATAAAAACTGATTGCGAAATTATATACTTGAGTTCCTAGATTAGAAACAACTCCGCCTAGGAATAGTAATAAAAAGTTTTTGTTTTTTAATACATTTTTACCCATATTTTAATCTCCTATTAATCATTATGACGGGGGGAGTAATGTAAACTGTATTTATATATCGTTTATGTAATAATGTGATTTTTACTTATATGGTTTGTTGAACAATTAATGTGTCAATATTGATTAGATTGCTTTCATCGATGCTATGGTAATACCATAAGCCATCCAAATCATTATATATAACTTTCCAGTTATACACCGATTTAATGACTACCGGATCTCCATCAAGAGAATCCACTATAAATTCATAACCATCTTCGGGTTCAATCTTTAAAGAGCTACCGGAAGGTGTATATGTGATATGTAATATTGGATGATCCCAATCTGCAGGGTCTAAACCAACATCTGTATACCTATAATCGCCCCAACTTCTACCATAAACTCCATCGTCTTCAAATTTTTGTTGAATATCAGAAATGATTTGAGGTGCAATCTCTTCAAAGGTATCTCCATATGGAGACAAAGGAACTTCTATATTATCTATTACTAAATGGAAACTTGAAATTTCATCATCCCAAGCAATAGAAGCGTTATTGCTTTGAGCAATAACGATATTTGATAAAAATCCATCATCTACTAATAACTGAATTATCTCTTCATCCGTTAATCCTAACTCATTTATAGGTGCTTGATAGTTATTAATATTGTAATAACTAACCGCTTCATTTATAGCAATAACAGAGAGTTGATCGGCTTCTAAACGAGCATTACTAATGGAATTTGATATGTAGAATGTAGCAATTGAAGCAATGATGCCCATAATGACTAATACAGCAATTAATTCTATAAGGGTTAATCCGCTATTTTTATTCATATACAACACCTCTAAGGGTTCTTCATGGAACTTATAAAATATTATATCATATCGATTATTCTTTTATGGCGTTATATTAATAATTATTCTAACAAGCAAATAGAACAAGAGATTACTTATGGTGAAATGGAAGGATACTTCATTACTGTATTTGTTGGTTAGTATACAATGATAAAATGAAATCATTTAAATAATTTTTTAAAAAATCATTAAGTTAATTGAAAGTTAAAATATTTCTTATATAGAGTTGTATATGCAATAATACAATGGTATAATTTTTTACAATAAGCACATGCGGATATGGGAGAGATACATGAATGAAAAACTTTAAAAAACTTAGCATTATATTAGTAACTTTACTTAGCATTTTCCTTGTTGGTTGTAATGGCTCTTACAATAATTCTTCTTATTCGGATACTATAGAAACAATTAGAGAAGCAGAATCATTTACTTTGGTTGGAGATTATAGCACCTATTATTATGACGGAGAAGTCATCTATTTTGAAACAGAAATTTTATATCATCAAAATACTGGAGAAGAAGATGTTGTTGCTAGTAAAACAGTCATCTATTATTATGATATTGGTAATGATGAATTTTATATTTTCGACAATCAAAATTGGTATTTGGATGATTATAGAATTATGATGGTTTTAGATTTGAAAACATTGTTTTTAGAGACCCCTAACAAAGATTTTATTGGAATGAAGGATGTTGGTGGATTTCTTGGGTTTAACGATTCTAATTCCATAGTTGTATATAATGATGATTTTGAAGTGGATTTAGCGATGAACACGACTCTTTTTAATGACCTCTATCATATTACAAATCTTAATGAAACGACGATAGACCATCCAGACTTGGAGGGAGCGCTTGTCAACGAAGTTACGGATATTAGGATACAGGCTTTGTATAGTGATACCACTTATGATTTCTATACTTATGAGTCTGTAGATTGGGGAAATTTCATGCATTTGTATGCGACGTTCTCAGCTTATCCCGAGGAAAAGGAATTGGATTTGGAGGAAATCAATCCAGATATTGATTATAAAATGGAAGTGGGTATTCAAAACGTAACGGTTACCTACTATGGAAAGAGCTGTGAATTTGAGTTTTTCTTCTATGACCCTGATAATCCGATTGTTTTAGCACGTTATGAATACGATTCTGATATAGCTTTCTTCCTAGGGTATTGTTATGTCTCTGAACTGGATTCTTGTAATTTGACGTATGAAAATATCGCGTTTGATATCGATTCATGGGATATTATTGTTGAAGACAGCGGTTATGGATACGAAGGGGATTATCATGACCTTACTGTAAATGCACTAATTCATCCAATTCTTAAACCTATAAATATCAATGACATGCTTGCATTTTTTGAGTCATCGGATTTGAGTTATGTATCAGGATACACTCCGGAACAGTCTTATAAATATTTTCTTACTGAAACAGAACTCTATGATGTATCGAATAATCTAGATTATGTTTATACCAATCTGGCAAATCACGAATCTTACATTTTATACAGCGGTAACGAGGAGTGGATAAAGATCGATGAAAGAAATCCTTTTACCGCTCTGGAAGAGATTTTGGAATTAGCAAAAACATTGGAATTCGAAGCGTTAGTGGACCGAGGTGAGACCAGTATTACTGGTGATTATTATGCAAATTTAGATCCAAACGAATATGATGGAATATATTCTATACATCTCAGTTTAATTCCAGAAATGAATTTAATAAAGGTATCTGTTTATGGAGTTGATTCACAACAAAATAGTATGGGTGGTAATTATTCTATATATTTTGATGGTAATACCCCCGTGGATTCATATGATGAACCTTTTTGTACGGATCTCAAAAAGCCTACGTAAGAGAGTATGCTATATTCCATATATTACCTTAATGATAGGAACTAAAAAACAAAAGAGCCATTTGGCTCTTATTTTTTTGATTTTAAGTTTGGTAGTTTTTTACAAAACTCAATGAAGTCATCATAAGTACCAGTGTGATTTGCATTATTCTTTAGATTCTTGGAATTGATCATACAATTTGTAATGAGATAGGTTTCAATGCCTAATGTACCAGCAATTAAATCTTCTTCCACATCATTACCAACCATGATACATTCTTCTGGAGTTTTCGTTATCTTATTCAACACTTCTTGATAGAACTGAGGGAATGGTTTGCAATAGGTATTGTCTTCAAATGAAGTAATATATTCAAAATCATGAGAGTCTAAACCAGCCCATTTAATACGGTGATAGTTTGCTTTTAAAGGAAACAATGGATTCGTTGCTATTGCTAAAGTGTAACCTTTATCTTTTAGTATTCTTATACTATTTATCATTTGAGTACTTTGAAATGTCGATGCTTTTACATTTTGAAACAAATCATCATAGAAGGCATTGAATCTATCCTTATATGCTGGTAGATTTTCACCAACGTATTGCTCAAAATGAGACATAAATACATCTTCGTTTGTTTGCCCATTATTTGTTTTAATCATATATTCTGTCGATGTCATGACCATTTCAAACATGGTTTTGGGCTTCTTATAAGAGAAGAAGTATTGTTCCATGTTTTCAAAGTATCGTTTCATAAACAATTGAAAGTCCATTGGCAGTAATGTGCCATCTAGATCAAATAAAATCGTGTTTTTCATAAAGTCTCCTCATGTGTAATTTGTTCTTATATATCTTATCATACTTTATATTTTTTCGTAACATAGTTTTTATGGATAACGATTATACGATTTATGATATGGATATCTATTCATCGATTAAAAAGAAATATGTATTATGTTATAATATGATTAATTACGACGTATTGAATAGGAGACATTATGAAAGAGTGGTTATTTAAATCAGTTATTGTATTATTTTATTTGGGAATGCTTTTTTTTAATTTTTTAGCGAATTCATTACCTCTAAATAACAGAAACACCGGTCAAATATCAGATGACTATCCATCCTTCTTTACACCATCTGGATTTACATTTTTTATTTGGGGGATTATCTATGTACTACTAGGTGTTGTGGTTGTTAAAATGGCAATATCTAGTAATGATACTTTTTTGGAAGAGTATTCGATACTTTTTATTATGTTATTTTTAATCACGTGTATCACGAATATTGCTTGGCTATTCTGTTGGCATTACGATAAAATATTATTATCAACGATTATTATGATTGTTTTTCTAGCTGGGTTATCTATTATAACCTTTTATATAAAAGATTTAAATTATCTTACTAGAGTTGCCTTTAGCATCTATACAGGCTGGGTTAGCATCGCGTTAATCGCGAATATAACCATCCTCTTGGTAAAAACCAATATTCCATTGTTCCAAAACAATGAAACACTGTGGTATGTGATTATGATGATTGTTGGAGTTGTTCTAGGATTATTGATTTTGCTTCTAACAAGAAATGTATTTTATATAATGGTGTTTGTATGGGCCTATTTTGGTATCTTTATGAAACATTATGGTCAAACAGGATATTATCTAACAAAGAACTTCAATGCCTTCAATGGTGCGATGCTCTTGGTATTGTTTATAGGAATGTCATTTGTATTTTATCTCAACGAATTTGCTTTTTTTAAACCATCAGCTTAGAGGCTTATTCTAAACAAGTAAATCTATATAATGTTAATTTAACAGCAATATATAATATCAGAAAGCTGAAGAAGCAGAAGAGGTAATGGATATTATCAGCCTTGCAAAAGAGCATATACTAATTGAGTATATATAATAATCCAATGGGATGTGATTCCTTTAAGCAACAAAACATTTCCAAGGTTTTGTTGCTTTTTATGTAATAAATATACTGTGAATACTATATTTTGGTTACGAAATGGTTCTTTAAATACGGTCTATTTAGGTAAACTAAATATAGTATATTTTAAGTTTGGCTGCTGACTAAGGACCTAGTAATACAACAATACATATTATATAGGAGCATATATGAAACTAAAATTAGTGTGGGTCTGTTTAATTTGCATTTCTTTATTTGTACTTGTTGCTTGTTCTGAAACCGAAGGTTTGACAAGTGAAACAATTGAAGGTACTACGTTGCTTACTACGATAAGCACCACCTCAGTTGGAACAACATTACCTACAACAGATATTACTACATTACCTACAGCAGATATTACCACATTACCTACAACAGATATTACTACATTACCTACAACAACAGATTTTACTACAGAAGATACAATAGATGACACAACGGAAGAAACGGTTAAAACAGAACAAGTGATTTTGGCACTTAACGAACTATCCTATGTAAACTATACTACAGATGTATTGGCTGTAATGGGATTAAATAGCAATCCTTCTACGTGAGTAAAGGGATTAAAGAGAACAAATGATATCTCGTCTTCGTCGGAAATTACCCAAACAGTATATACCGAATTTGACGGAAATCAAACATCATTTAATTTCAATAATGAATTGGGATTTATTTCGTATTTAGGTAATAGGGCAGAGGGTATTGTTTCGTTTGCTTCTGACCAAATTACAGAAACAAACGTTTGGCTTTCGATGTACAATAGTTATTATCAATTACAGTATGATTCCGAGAATCTTATATCAACGTTACTATGTTATACAAGTAACGATGATTATCAAAATAATTTTGAATTAGTGATTGTAACTGTATATACAAATGAAGAGGATATTCAAGTTACAGATATTCAAAGAAGATTCGATTTTGTCGATCAAAATGGGTATCAGCATTGGGATAAACTCTTTATCAGAATGATAGATGACACTGCCTATTCTTTATATAGAGAGGGTAGAGATTATATGAAT
>CAZSVN010000069.1:6505-6814 GCA_964610285.1 uncultured Candidatus Izemoplasmatales bacterium | reverse complement strand
TGACGAAAAACATATTGGTATAACTCTTAATGGATAACAAAAGAATTGCTAAAAGCAATAGAATCATATTAAAGAATGTAAATAAGTTTGAGGATACTATTTCCCAGCCTGTCTTTAAATTTGCTTGCTTTTTAATGTTGTTTTTTCCACTTGTATGTCGTTCATTTACTTGCTCAATATTCAATCCTATTGGAATATAAATCTTTTTCGCCATTTTCATCACCGAATCTATTATATCAAATATCTAAAGTCTTTACAATAAGCCCTTTCCCAAAAAAAAGAACACTAAATTAGTGTTCAAATATAGAG
>CAZSVN010000069.1:5798-6495 GCA_964610285.1 uncultured Candidatus Izemoplasmatales bacterium | reverse complement strand
GCTGTTAGCATCCTGACGAGCTGCCATCTTTTCCAAATCTATGGCAGCCTGCCTTTTATCGACTGCCAAGTCATTTTGCCAGCGTTCAAAATCTTCCGGGTTAAAATCGTTGCAAATATAGAGCCTCCGATAAACTCCCGTAATAAGGAATTTCTTGGAACATATGAGGAATCAATTTCATCAAAATATTTTAAGAATTTCAATAAACGATTCGCTTGTACAAAAAACTCAGAATCGGAGTCAATATGCATCAAAGCATCTTCTGCATACTTCTTTAAAACAGAAAACTCATACGTTAACTCTGAATTAAATATAAAGTCCGAATTTTCTAAATGCGGATAAATCCATTTGTATTCCCCTCTTCTAACCGATGGCCACATAGATAATGTTTTTTCCGGCGAGGTATTTCGAAATTGCAAATCACGTACGATTCTTCTTAGTAATCTCAGATCAGTTAAATTGATTGGATTGCTATTATCGATATTGATTTGCGCAAAAGGTGAAATATATATTTTATATTTTTGTTCATTTGGTATTACTTCAGATAATTGATTATTTAATGCATGAATGCCTTCAATAATAATTGGTGTTGTAGACTCAATTTTTACTGGTTCTGTCCAAGTTCTTGCTTTCGTTTTAAAATCAAAAATCGGCAAGCGAACTTCTTTCCCCGCAATTAAATCTAAGATGGTTTGAT
>CAZSVN010000069.1:4078-5753 GCA_964610285.1 uncultured Candidatus Izemoplasmatales bacterium | reverse complement strand
GACTTCCAAATTCATCCTTAGGTGCTTGGTCAGGATGTAAATAGTAGTTATCAATAGAAATCATAACTGGATGAATTCCGTAATCATTCAATGTAATGTTCAATCGATTAGAGAATGTTGTTTTCCCAGAACTACTTGGTCCTGCAATCGCAATCAAACGAATGCGTTTGTGAGAACGAATATCATTCGCCAAATCTTTTAATTGTTTGTTATGACGAGCTTCGCATTCATAGACAAATTCTTCCGCTTGATTGTTTTCTACCAATTCATTGATTTTGTAGATCATATCTGCATTAAGTTTTGAGGCAAAGCGTTCCGCTTCATTTAACACTTCAAAGAATTTTGGAGAATCTGAAAATTCAGGAATTTCTCCTTTTTCTTCTCTTCTTGGATATTGTACCAAGAATCCATTATCTAAATAGTGTAGTTCAAATTCTTCTAAATACCTTGTAGAAGGAACCATATATCCATACATATAATTACGATACCCGTAACATTCATATACATTTACACGTTCTTTACGATATTTCAGGGTGTTTACTTTATCAAGCATGTTCATTTTTTTATAGAAATTAGATGCTTCACGAATTGATAATTGTCTTCTTAAAATTGGAAAATCATGTTTGATTATCCAATTCATTTCTTCTACTACTTTGGCAACCCTTTCTTTCGTATTTGTTTGTTTGATTGGTCTGCCATAGATTGAAATACTATTTGAGAATTTAATCTGCATTGCTGGAAACACTCTTCTGACTGCCATGCATACCAAATAACGCATACTTGTCGCGTATATACGTGTGGAGTCATAGAAAGAATAATCCAGAAATTCTACTTCTGCATTATAGCTTATTCGGTACGTTAACTCTCTTAGTCGATTATTTACAAGGGCTGCGTAAAACACACCTTCATAATTTTTCGAGAGATCTTCTAACCTTATATATGTGTCAAATTCATAGACATCGTTTCCTACTGTAACTCTGATAATATCACCTTCCAAAATTCACGAGTGTATTACTATTTTACTACTTTTCTTTTTAAATGCAAGGGTTTTCATTTTTTCAAGATAAAAATTTCATTTAAAAATATTAAAATGTAGTATAATAGTTTTGAATAGGAGGTTACTATGATATTATCAATTTTCTTTACTACTAGTGGAATGGATGAGCAACCCATTAACTATCTATTTCACACTCCACATATTATCTATTTACTACTAAATATAATCCTATTCGTAGCCCTTTGGACTATTCTAAAACGATTATCTAGAAAGAAACAAGATGTGTTGATTACTATTTTCTTAATTCTAATCATTATCTTGAAATACGCTGGAGATATTCTGTTTATATATGAATATTACAACGTAAGCCCAGCGTTATCAACGTACCCTCATCCGTTTTGGGACGTGGATACCTTCTTTTCCTTCCAAATGTGCGGGGTAACCAATATTTTACTACCAATCACAATTTGGACCAAGAGCAAAGCTTTGAAAGAATTTGTCTTTACTTCATCTATTTTAGGTGGTTGTGCCGTTATATTATATCCAGTAACGGTTTTATATGGGGATCCTATCACCTTAACATTACCAATGCTCAGAAGCGTTACTGTTCACTTTTTCTTATTATTTACACCATTGTATTTGATCAACCGCGGAGATGTAAAGTTGAATCCAAAACAT
>CAZSVN010000069.1:0-4068 GCA_964610285.1 uncultured Candidatus Izemoplasmatales bacterium | reverse complement strand
CTTGGAGTTTGGGCAACCTTTGGTAATTATGTGATTGATGTTGGGGATAACAATCTCTATCTAATGGAAAATCCTTTTTTAGGAGGACCAATTCCAATTATAAATATCATACCAAACTATTGGCATATTTTATTACTAGCGGTAATGGTAACCATTGGCTATACCTTAATATATAAAATAACCAAGCTCTTTGAGCCTGGCGAGTTTAAAAAGCGATTATTACAGTTTAAAAAAGCCTAAAAAAAGGCTTTTTTTTATTGTATATTTTGAAACATTATGATTAGATTTTCTACATTTAAACTTGCTAAGTAATCCAATTCATCATAAGTACTATACTCATAATAGAGGTATATACTCACTATGACTGCCAATTGAGTTCTAGATAGATTAAAATCATTGAGATATAGCGTAATATCATTGACCTCTAATTCGCGTTCTATGTTGCCAGTTGTAGCATCGATAATATCATTTGCACCATCCAAAGGAACATCAGAACTAGATGGGGTAGCTGTTGGTATGGTTGAATAGTAGCTTTCCGTACCGGATTGAATATTATATGATGGAAAAATAGAGGTTCCGTTATCCACATGCTCGAATAATGTTAATGTGGTTAACTGGGTGTTTTGAGTAATCAATTCGTTAATTTCTTCCTCCAACTCATCATCTGTACCAATGACACCAATCAGCAAGAAAGCATGGTCGGATGTAAAATAACCTTCGTCGATACCTTTTTCATAGATGATATTCATAATCTGATCTATTGGTTTGTTCAACAAGTCCAATCCTTCTGTAAAACTAGATGCATCCGCATTTTGATTATCAACTTTTACTGCACGATTAAAGGTATTTAACTGTACTTCAAACGACGGATTAAAATCTATTGTTAAGGTAGTTACGGGTGTCAATCGAAGGTACATATAAAACGAGACAGCAAATAGAAGAACTACAGACAATGCAGAAATAGCGAATTTTTTGAAATAGATTGGTTTTTTATAATTATTCGTAACTATAAATTCCTCAAAATCAATTTGTTCACTTTGATTGGAAATATTAAATTTAACGGATTTCTTTAATACATCATTAAATTCTTTTAATTTCATCTTATTTGTCCTTTAAATGCTTTCTCATTTTTTTGATAGCCTGTTGGTACGTCCAGGTTATAGAACCTAGCGGTTTATTTAAAATTAATGCGATTTCGCGGTGTCTAAGATCTTCAATTGTGTGGAGAATAAAGACATTTCTTTCTAAGTCATTTAATACATCAAGAGCTGACTGAATAAGTTCTTTGTTTTCTATGCCTATTTCGATATGGTCAGCAATACAAAATTGATCCATATCCGAGTCGACGACTTTTACCTCACGCTTCCTTTTGTTATATTCATTCAGAGCTAAATTACGGGCAATTGTTAAAATATAGGCTAAGGAATTTGTTGCTTTATATTGATAGAGTTTTTCTAGAAACTTCAGATAAGTGTCTTGCATGATATCTTCTGTTAATGAACGATCTCTTAGTATTGGCAAAACTACAAAAAAGATTTTACGATAGGTCAATTGATAGATTTCATCAAACGCAGACGAATCACCTAATTTGAGTTTTTGAATATATTCTTCTAGATTTTTATCCAAGATACTCACCCCTTTTAAAATATTTTATCATTTTAAGAGGGATTTACAACTGTTTCATTAATATAAACAAATATAGACCCTATTTTATTGGAAAAAAAAAGACAAAATTTGTGTTTTGTCTTATAAGGTACCTTTTTTAATTTTTCCATCCCGTTTATGAACCACTACGGTCGTCTTTTGATTGATTGCCTTGATGGTAGCGAATGCAAATGCTTCTCGCTGTGTTTCTAAGGTTTTTACTACTCGGTCACTGCCTTCTCGCTTCACATACCATGAGTTATCTTCTTTTTTATACAATACATGATATCTTCCAAGATCCACTTTCTTTTTCTTTGGTTTAGGCTTTGGAGTTTTCACCACTGGTTTCACAGGCTTTGGTTTCTCAACAATTCTTTGTTCTTCAATTAATTGATCAACCTGTTCAAAGTCATCGATAATTTCATCATCGTCTTCGTTTCCAAGGCTCAATTCTTCCTTTGGAATAGAAGGGTTAATCTTCGTGACATCTTTTTCTACTGTATTCAATGTAGTTGCAATATCTTCTTTGGCTTTCTCTTCACTAGAAGTCTTACTAGCAGTTGTTAGAGGTGGCTTGTTCTCTTCACTGGAAACAGTGGATTTAAATTGATTTTCCTCTTTGAACGCTGGTCTATCGTCTTTTTGTTCATCATCATTGCTGTCATATAGATCATCGGTATTCGCTTCTTTTTTTTCCGCGTCTTCTTCTTTAGAAACCAGTTCAGAGGATTTTTTTTGCGATTTTATGTTTTTCTTTTTCACATTTTTTATAGGCTTAATTTTTTTTACTTTTTTTGGTTTTATGTCCCTTGGCAACTCTTCTATTTTTTGGGGCCTAGATATTAGTAGATAACCAACCACCATAAGAACAATGATTCCTAGCACTATAGCAAAGAATTCTAAATATAATTGTGTAAAATCTAAAAACATCAATATCTCCCCCTGCTAAAATAACTTAAGTTGAATATTCAAATCTGGTTTATATGAGTTGACAATATCCTTCATAGCGTATAACACTTTATTCTTACGGCACATAATAACATAGTTTTTCTTTAATTGGGAACTATATTCGCTTTCCCAAATCGTTTTTTGTCCAAATAAATCATGATATTTCACGACTAGTTCTGGAAACTCTCTATCAATCACATCATAAAAATCTTTAATTTTTTTAGAATCGAATCGTAATGAAAATGATGGGTATATGAATTTTGATCCAGCATGAATAGCCTTTTCAATAATGGTTGTAAACTCATCCAATTGATCATTTACAAATGGAATGACTGGTTTGATTAGTAATCCTATATTTAGACCCGCATTACTTGCTTTTTGAATGATTTTCGCTGCATGGTCAATTTTTAAATGATCACCAAATAGCATCGAATCCATATTTACAGTAGCGACTGGTATTGCAATTAACAATGGAAGCTTTTTCGAAAATTCTACCAATAAATCCAAGTCATTTAACAAACGTAACGATGTGGTTTCTAAGTATAAACCCATTTCGTATTTTTCTAATATTGCTAAAATACAAATGATGGACTCTACTCCTTCATAAATATCTGGATTATTTAGTATACCAATAATCGAACCACGTTCTTTGTTTGATAATTCCTCTTCTAAAACATCAAGACGTTCTCTATAAAATTGTATAGGCCCTTCTTCATAAACAGGATTTGCATCCAAAGAAGTCGCAAAATATTGGTAGGAAGGATTATATCCAGTTAAAATATTCATAAAATAATCAACACCAAAAAAACGATTTTTGTTTTTGTTTGGGGCTAAGATATGATTCATATATTCCATACGTGTTCCTTTCTAAAAGCGCCAGACACTGGCCATAATTACTAAAAAAACAGCGATAAACCAATAGTTATACATTGTAAATCGTTTTGGTTTTTTTGTGTAAATTAAATCCATTTCTTTCATGATTTTAGTTGTTTTCTTTATGGAAAGATTTTTAAAAACAACTAAGAATGGCTTATTCTTATTATAACAGATGTTATTGGAAGAAATACCGTTTTTTTGAGCGATTACTTGTAAATCATCTAAAACTTGTTGGTATTCTTTTCCATAAGTGTTAAACAGCACATATCCCAAATCTTTTTTTAAAATGCAATATATTAAAAGAATGATAAAGAAGACAACAAACAATCCAAGCGTTAATAGAAATTGATACGTTTTTGTATTTCCTAAATAAAATACCATCAACACAAATACAGATATTAAGAAGGTGGTTGTAATTCGTTCCATAGAAAAATGAAAACGAAAAAAGGAATTTATTGTTAGATATCCCAAAAATGCTGTTATAAATACTTTTAAAACGATATCAAGTGTAAGTTCCATATTAACTCCTTAAAGATGGCTTTACTAATTTTAATAATTCTGAGATAGTAAGCTCTTCCGTAATGCGTAGAACAGGGGCAG
>CAZSVN010000068.1:0-6824 GCA_964610285.1 uncultured Candidatus Izemoplasmatales bacterium | reverse complement strand
GGAGTACAAACCACTACATTTATTGAAAGTTCCGAATTAGAGAATACATTTGCATCACTAAATGTATTGGAAATAGCTGATATTAACCAAGTAGCTATGGATATTACCATATTAAATAATGTTGCTTTAGAAGATGATTCAACCGTTTTAGACCAAGACAAGGCATCCATATTATTTGACTCAATCATTATCAACGCAACTATTTCAAAATACATTATTGACTTTACAACCGGAGATGATCCATTTATTGTTGTTCCTTATGAAGATGAATTAGGAGTTACTGTACTAGATATTGATCCTGTAGATAGCACTCAAATCATCTCTGAAGAAGAATTAACTAATGTCTTAGAAGCAATCCTTGCTTTGGATATTCAAGATTTTAATAATATAGAAACTTTGGATCTAGGACTGATTTTAGACAATATATCGGTGCTTTTAGACTCATCTATCATGCACGCTACCATATCAAAACAATTATTTGATTACACAGATCTTATCGTTGTTCCAGGTAGTGTTGTTATCGAAACAGGAGATGCAGGGCAAGAAACTACATTTATTGAAAGCTCAGAATTAGAGAAAACATTTGCTTCATTAAATGTATTGGAAATAGGAGATATTAACCAAGTAGCTATGGATATTACTATATTAAATAATGTTGCTACAGAAGAAGATTCAACAATCTTGGACCAAGACAAAGCAGCCATATTATTTGACTCAATCATTATCAACGCAACTATTTCAAAATTTATTATTGACTTCACAGCGGGAGATGACCCAATTATCGTTGTTCCTGGTGAAGACCAATATGGTGGACTTATAATAAATGAAGATGTGGTTGATGCAACACAAATTATAACTGTAGCGGAATTAACGAATGTTTTAGAAGCTATTTTAATCTTAGATTTAGCAGATTTGAATGATGTAAGTTCTTTAAGTTTGACTGTAATTACGACCAACAAAGATACGATTTTAGATTCCTCAATTATGCAAGCAACCATTTCAAAACAAATATTGGATTTAGGTGACGAAGTAATCTCAGTCCCTTATGTTCAAGAAGATGGTATTGCTGAAGTTAGAATCGTAACAGGTTCTGGAGTTAACGAAGCAGAGTACATTGATGTTGATGAACTGAAAGCAGTGTTTGATTCTCTTGCAGTCTTAGGAATCAATGATATCGAAAGTTTTGGTGGAGACATTGAATTTGGAGATATTATCGGTGACCCACTCAAGGTAGATACCTTACTACTTAGTTCTGTAATTCAAGCTACAATTTCGGACCAAGTGATTGGGCTCGTAGACGTTGATAGCGGTGATAGCTTACTGCAAGTCCCATTAAAATCTATATCAAATGGTGACGTAAGACTAACGGTAAGTGGCGATGGTTCCCCTGAGCAAGAAACGGAATATATTGTAGTTTCGGAAATCAAAGCTATTTTTGATTCGTTAAACAAATTAGAAATTTATAACATTGATGATTTTGCTGGTTCGATTGACCTCTCAAAATTATCAGACCACGAAAATGTTGATATCATGTTAGGTTAGTCTATTATACACGCAACAATTAGATGATTCTGATCAACCATCACCGACTATTATTGTTCCTTATGAAAAAGATTTTGGAGATGAAGCGGTGAGAGTTACTGTTAGTGGAACAGAATATATTGTAACCGATGAATTAGAAGCTATTTTTGATGCCTTGGAAATTCTAAATATTTCTGATGTGGAATCGTTTACTGGAAATGATCAGCTAGACCTACATGAATTAGCTCAAGATGGAAATATCGACACGGTTCTTGAATCTTCTATGATACAAGCAATTATTTCAAGACAAGTCATTGATTTAGATGATGTTTCAACTGCTATTCAGGTTCCGTTTAGACAAGAAAACAATACGATTAATGTTCGTATTACAGTGGATGATGGCTTAGGACATCAAACTGATTATATTTCGGTTGATGAATTGGTTGCATTGGTATTGTCACTAGATGCATTAAATATGACTGATGTCAATGAATTTGATGGAGCGATAGATTTAACGTTATTATCTGATCCACTTGTAAAAGCAACTATTTTAACTTCATCCATCATTAAAGCAACGATATCGGAACAATTAATTAATTTAGATGATTCAGACCAACCAAATCCAACATTTATTATTCCTTATTTTGAAGAAGATACATCAACAGAAGTGTTGATAGAAACAGGACCATTCGGTTTTGAAACAATCTATATATCTAGCCAAGAAATATCTGATTTATTAGATGCGTTAGATGTTTTAAATATAACTTCCGTTACTGGCTTTGATAGTTCCAGTGTAGATTTTAGTACATTTGCAGAAGGTACTAATTCCGTAACAATGACAGAATCTGCAATTATACAAGCAATTATTTCCAAACAATTGCTCGATTTAGACGCGGATGTTTTAGTACCTGTTCTAGTTCCTTATCGAAGCGAAGCAGATGGGGTAGTTAGAGTAACAGTTGGTCCTGCCGGACATCTTGTTGAATTGATTGTAAAAGAAGAACTCCAAGCTGCCATTGTGGCAATGGATATGCTAGATGTAACGGATCCTACTGGATTTACTGGAGATATTGATTTATCATTATTCTACGATTCTACTAGCAGAGATACTTTACTTGCATCTAGTATTATGCAAATAACAATATCAAAACAAATTATCGATATTGGTTCCGCTATTATTGTTCCTACATATACAGACACGGGTACCGTTGTGAGACTTACAGTTGGAGATCCAGGGGAACAAAATGAATATATTAAGAAATTTGAAATTCATGCGTTATTTGAATCACTAGAAATGCTTGAAATGGATAATTTTGATGATTTTGATGGAACAATTTCTCTAACGAAATTCTTATCACCATTTGCAAACTATGATACGAATCAAAGTGTACTATTAAATTCAGCATCGATTCAAGCAACGATTTCAAAACAAATACTGGATATGCAAACTACTGTCAACTTAATTGTTCCAACACATGATGTAGACAGTGGTGTAGTGAATGATGATACTTATGGAACGGATTATATTTTTGTTCCAGAAATAAAACATTTGTTGAATGCAATGAAGGTATTAGGATTCTCTGGTAATTTAGATGAATTTACTGGAACGATTAATATCAGTTTATTATATTCCGAACCAAATCAAGATACATTATTAAGTTCTGCAATTATGCATGCTACCATAACGGACAAAGTAAATGGACTTAATGGAACAGCGTTAGTTGTTCCAACAACAGATGTATCTGATGATGATATTCAAACAACAATATTTACATTTGACTTTATTATAAAAGACGAAATCAAAGACTTACTTAATGCTTTAGAAGTAATAGGTGTTGGTGGAGATATTACTGCCTTTGGTGGCCAAATTGATATGACTAATCTATATGGCAGTGATTCCAATCAAACGATTTTATTGACCAGTGCAATCATGCATGCAACCATATCTGATCAAATTAACGGATTAACGGTCGGTGGTAATTTAACCGTTCCTTCCAGCAACTATACAGATGACGTGGTTGAATTTCCAGTATCATCAAATTACTTTATTATGCGACTAGAAATTAAAGCATTGCTAAACGCATTAGAAGTGATTGGGGTTACTGGCAATCTTAATGGATTCGATGGGTCAATTGATTTAACTGCATTAGCGGATTCAACAAATCAAACTACTTTACTTGCTTCAGGTATCATGCATGCAACGTTATCCAATAAATTGTTAACAGGCACCGGTGGTAATTTAATTATTCCTGATGTAGATGTTAATGATATAACTCTAGTAAGAGTTCCTAAGGGTGGAGTAATATTCATTGAATATGATGAAACCAAAGCATTATTAACTGCATTAGATGAAATGGGATTGACAAGCATCGGAGGTATAACAATTACTACGACTGCTTTATTCAACGCTGACTTTGATGTGTTATTGGCATCCTCATCTATGCAAGCAACCATTTCTAGCAATATCTTAAGTGGTGCATTGGATGATACAGCAGCAGCAGGTAGTGGAAAACTCGTAATTCCTAATTTCTTTAGAGAAGCGATTACAGTTGAAACTGTAGCGGAAGAATGGATTGAAACAGTGGAATTAAAAGCATTACTTAATTCATTAAAAACACTAGGAATCGATGACTTTAGCGGTTCAGTAGACGGTTCTGTTGTTTCAGGAATGACTGATGCACAACTCGATAAATTACTAGCAAGTGGCTCAATGCAAGTATCAATAGATAATATGCTTAAAGGTAATGCAAATATCAATACGATGATACCAGATCTTGCTTTAGAAGACGTTTATGGTATGACGGATATTACAACAACAACTGAAATCAAAGCATTTATCAACGACCTTAACGCGCTCGTTGAAAAACTACGCGCAACACAACAACTTCCTTCTGGAGATATTACAAATGTAACATTCTCAGCGGCAATAATCGTAAATATGACATCAGGAGAAAAAGATATAGCACTCGATTCTATGATTGTTCGAAACATATTAACAGATGAATTAGAAGCTATTATGTTAGCGGATGATCCATTGGATCCATATTTGCCAGATCCTACGGACTATGAATCAGAAAATCCTGCATTATTCTTAACAGAAGCAGGAATAAACTTAGTACTTGCACATTATGATGGATTAATCTAAATTTAAGGGTTTACTCAAAAGTGGTGGTTCCTAGAATCACCGCTTTTTCTATGCTGAAAATAAATACGATTTTTATACATAACATTTTGATATTTAATAAGTATATAGTATAATATAAACTGTATAACTATACATATACGGAGGTGTAAAATGATTTTAGCTGTCGACTTAAGTTACTTAAGTTATTTGAATTTTATCTTTTATTTCATGCTAGGTCTAGCAATCCTTATTGGGTTTGCAAGAGGCTTGAAAAAAACGTTATTTAATTTTGTTATGATGGCTATTTTCTACGTTGTTTTCTTTCTTACTATTAATCAAGCAGTCAATTTTTTATGGACATTTGAAATGCCATGGCTTGGTAGTATATTAGGAAATGTTGATTCCTCATTAAGCGGATTTACAACGTTTGAAGGTAGTCTTGGATCGTTTATAGAATTGGGACTAGGAGGTAGTGTTAATCTCGATGCAAGTTCCGCTGAAGTAATTGCTTTGGCAACTGGAATTATGCAATTCGTGATTAAGATCGTCTGGACAATTCTATATTTCACGGCGATATTGCTTGTTTATAAAATCCTATGCTTTATTATTAGTGCTATATTTCTTAGAACAAGAAAAGAAGCTAGTAAAAACCGCGGATTGGGTGCACTGTTTGGAGCTTTAAATGGTGTGATGGCAATATTTGTAGCGATGATTGTTATGGGCGGATTTATGTCTGTTGCAGAATCAGCGCTTGTTTTAATCGAAAACACACCAGATACTATTCCATTATCTTTTGATGGAAGAACTGATGGCTTTTCAGGTACAGGATCAATCATCCCATTAGCGGAAACAAGTGATCTTGATTCTTATGTTAATGATTTGCAAGGTATGGTAGATGAGTACAATAATAATTTGTTTGTGAAACTTGCGAGCAGTATTACAACTCCTTCCACACTCAATAGTGAAGTTGAAGTGCCACTACATATCGATTTGTTTGACCAGGTATTATCATTTGAATTTGATGATAATGTCGTAGGTTTGCGATATGAATTGGCTGTTTTTTCCACTGCAGCTTCGGTAATTTTGGAATCGGACTATATGACTTCCAATGAAATAACCGATATTACTGGAGATGAAATTCGTGATGTGTTTGCGAATTTGTCACAGTCGAATTTAATCGTCGGATTAATGCCAGTAGCAATTGAACTTGCGGCTGATATGTATGAAGCAGATATCAATATTTCACATGACGATTTATATGCAATTGATTTTGAGTCAGAAATAGCGAATTTAGGTTCCATTGCTGGAGCATTGTTTGATGTATTAAATGGTGCAGGATTTATTGGTGGTGAAGGTTCTGTAGAACAAATCACGATCGATGGAGATTCTGTTAGAGATTTATTTTCGGATATCGCTGGTTCAGAAGTTGTATTATTAATGACAGAAAGCGTGTTATTCCCAATGCTCGCAGATAGTGAAGGTGGTTTCTCAACGATCATCACCGTACCTGCAGATTTGGATTTAGAAGCTGAATTTTTAGCGCTAGGTGAAATTTTCGCAGAAATTATTGACGCTGATATTGCCTTTGCTGATTTAGCAGGTGCAGATGTAACCGTATTATTAGGTGCTGTAAGTGAAATTGATTTAACCATCTTATTGGGTTCTCAATTGGTAACGGAAGCATTGATTAATATTTTAAGTGGAACAACCGAATTAGAAGGACTTGACATGCTATCCATCCCAGATGGAATTGTATGGAGAGATGTGTATGATACCAGTGGTGATTTGGTTCAAGCTGGTGAGTTAAGAAATATGTTGAATGCACTCAACAGTTTTGTTGACGCTGCAGGAGATTTGGATTTTGACAATTTAGATATCAATACATTATTGGAATTAGATGATCAAGCTATTGATGATTTCTTTAATTCTTATGTGATTAGAGCAACCGTGTCTGATATTATTCAAAGCACAGAATTAGGGGATGTACCATTATTAATTCCTGATAGTGTTTATGATGATTTAGGATATTTCACGGAAACAGAATTGATTAATGTTGTAAAGGCGATTAAATTAATATTAGCGGACACAGGACTTGATTTTGATGTTATGATGATACTCGATTTAACCGATACAGAAATAGATACATTACTTGCTTCTGATATCTTAGCTGCTACAATTG
>CAZSVN010000067.1:0-6913 GCA_964610285.1 uncultured Candidatus Izemoplasmatales bacterium | reverse complement strand
CTCTGCCTTCCTATTTACATAGGCTTTAATATATTAACAAATTAATCCTCGTTTTGCAAGGATTTTTTTTTGGTTTCGCTATTTTTACACTTATATTATAAAAAAATCATCAATTTTGATTAAAATCGATGATTATTTCCATTATATTTTCATTGAAACTATTTTTATTTGTATCAGAATAGTCCACCATAACAATTGGTAAGGATTCCAATAACCCTTCAAATTGATCATATTCTAATACATAGTTGTTAAAATCATTTGCCCGCACTATTAAGGACCAACTGGAGATCGCTTTTAGTATTCCGGGAGCATTCATTTGCATGGTAGCGACTGCTTGCATGACTCTAAATTGATCATTGATATTTTGTTCTTCTACTTCATCTGCATCCGCCTGAATAAATTCTAGGATATATTCATAATCATCGGAATCTGCCCAATTTGAATGTATAGCTTCGTCATAATTCATTATCTCACTATCAGAATGTTCAAATTTTGAGGTGATAATGATTTTGGACATACTACCATTCGCTGTTATATCCCCGTATGTCAAAACAGATAAATCGTTTACTGTTTGAGCGTATTCCAGCAAACCGTATGATTGTAGCATATCTACAAAGATTTGGTAATCCTCTGAACTTGCATAATCCAACCCACTAATATGTTGGAAATCTAAGATTAGAAATTCTCCTGTATTGTTATCTAGAAAATCTGTAATTTGAGCTGCAATAGGCTCAAAATCTCCTGATAGATAATTATGTTTTGTATACCAAGTTTCCTCATCATAAGTAAGCCTAATGTCTAGATATCTTACTCCGCTATTCAATAATTCTTCCGCATCACTAATTTGAGTGATGGATTGCCTCATGATAAATCCTTTTATTAAAAGCCCTGTTGTTCCTTGCATGATACCATTCGTTTCGTATGGATCTAGTTTGCTGAATATATTTATTTGACTAGAGAATGAGTCATGCGCTCCTAACATTGCAATATCTACTACTTTTTGCTCATTACTAAGTGTTTCGCTCATCCAATTGCTATAATCTGTATCATTACTATTATGATGCAAGATTATAATTGGTGTATTTAATACTAAAACAAAAACGATGATAACTATAAAAAATAGTAAAACACCTCTTAAAACTCTTTTTTTAATTGCTTTCTTCGCCATTTCCATCCTCCCAAAAATCAACGATCATTTTATTCAATTCTTCTACATCATTACACACTTCTAAATGACTCCATGCATCTGGATATAATCGCAGATATTTTCTTGTTGTAAAGCGATCATCAAATAGTATTGCAACTCCTCTATCGGTTTCTGTACGGATCACTCTGCCAACCGCTTGTATCACTTTATTCAATCCGGGATATGTATAAGCAAAATCAAATCCGTTATTAAATGTTATATCGTAATGAGATCTTAAAACATTATTAAACGGGCTTAATGCAGGTAGTCCTACCCCTACGATTAACACACCACTTAATTGTTCTCCAATCAAGTCAATGGACTCTCCAAAGATACCACCCATTACAAACATAAATACCTGAGTGGTTTCTGATTCTTCTTTAAATAAATTGATCATATCTTGTCTTTCGCTTGTAAACATTTCTTTTCTTTGGGTCATAAAACTCACATTATGAATCTCTTCTGTAAGGCGTTGCCTTACTAAATTCAGATACACGTAACTTGGAAAAAACAAAATATAGTTTCCTTTTTTGGAAGTAACTAATGATTTGGTTACTTCAATAATCTTATCAATGGAATTTTCTCTATCCCTATAACGCGTGGATATATCATCCACCGCTAATAATAATAGATTATTTTGTTTAAAAGATGAAACCAAAGAAATGTCATCGCCTAAATTATTGGTTAATAAGTTTTTGTAATACAAGATTGGGTCTAATGTTGCGCTAAAGAACGTACATCCCTCAGAATACAACTCTATTGTTCTATTCACAAATTTAGAGGCATTCAAACATTTGATGGAAATCATAATATCATTCTCAATGTTTTCAATCAAAAATACAAATTCTTCATCATAATAATCGCTGATTTTAAGAAATCGATTCACGTTAAAATAAAATTCCCTAAGAGCTTTCTTATCAAATTTAATCTTATCATCTGAAAATATTTCATCCAACTTCAACAACAACTTGCGCAAAACTTTTAATAGATAAGGATTAACTTCTTCCTTCTTAATAAAATCTACTTCCGTAAGTTCTAGGCTCGCTTCAGCAAAAATATCTAACACTTGATTCAATTCCGATGAAGGGTTTGGTTTTAAGTATTTGGACGTTTCTTTAATTCTTAAAAAATCCTCACTGATTAAACTGGCGGAATACATTCCTCTACTTCTCGAGATTAGATTATGAGCTTCATCGCAAAGAATAATTGGACTATAGGTGGTATCTTCAAAATAACGAATCAAGTGAACTAAAGGGTCGAAAACATAATTATAATCACAAAGAATTATATCTGAATAATTGGATATATCTAAAGATAATTCAAATGGACAAACTGTATGTTTTCGTCCATATTTTCTAAATATATCTGGAGTAATAATCGATTCATTTTGAAAAATGTTTGAAATCGCTTTATAGACTCTTTTGTAATATCCATTCGCATACTTACAAACTTCCGGATCACAATCTCTTTCTTTTAAAAAACACATGGAATCCTTAGCTGATATAACACATGTTTTAGCAACTAAACCTTTTTCTTCTAATAATTTAACTGTATCAACTACAACGGTTTTTCCATCGTTTTTTGCAGTCAAATAAAATACTTTTTGACGAGGTTGATTGATTGCTTTCAAAGCAGCGAACAATGCAGCAACCGTTTTTCCTATGCCTGTTGGAGCTTCTGCATAAAGAATACCTTTGCGCAAAACATTTTTATAGATATATGCCATCATTTCTCGTTGATTTAGTCGATAGTTTTCAAAAGGAAAATACAACCCTTCAATCGACTTAATTCGAGCTTCTTCGTGATTGTTTAATACATTTAACCAATCAATGTATTTTTGAATTGTCTGATTAAAATAGTGTTCCAATTGCTTCTTCGTAAGATGCTTTTCAAATTGCAGTACCTTTCGATCTTCCACGCGAATATATGTTAACAACACATCGATACTTCTAAGATTATTATCTTGCACATACATATATGCGTACAATTTCGCTTGAGCAAGGTGACTAGGATGGGTTTTTTCATTTAGAAAATCTAGTTCTGAACGAGTGGATTTTATTTCTTCAATATATAGAACATCTTGTCGAATAATCACCCCATCGATTCGTCCGCGTATTGTAAGTTCTAAATCCTTGTCAAAAAAAGTTGTTGAACAAACAACCTCTTTTTGATCAGTATCTAGATATTGTCTTTGCCAATAATCGTGGATTTCTTGCCCTTCAATAGCTCTAGCCTGCATTATTCTATCGTTTGTAATGCTTTGACTTCCATACATAAATTCCGCTATCTCTTTGACACTTACGCTAGCTTTTTTCATCAGTTCACCTATCAATATTATACCTTAAAAGCAACAAAAAAATGCGACAAAATCGCATTTTTAATCGCTAACTTTAATTCGAAATGGCAATAATGGCAATTCATTCGTGGTGTAAATATCACAAAACGGAAATTTCTGATATGCATATCGAATTTCTTTTGCATCAGGAAGATCTTTTATTATAATTCTTCCATTCATAATCTCTATGTTCTTAATGTGTATAAAATCAACTCCATTTTTTGTATAGGTAAACCCTCTATTTTGATTGGAGTGCGATGTAAGGTTTAAATAATTGTTTTTCATATGGATAACAAATTCATCCAAATGCTTTTGATAAGAATAGTATATTGGAGAAATACTATTTTTTCCTATCGTATATATTTTCTCTAAAATAACGTTAGTTATTCTTCTAGATAGTACCAATTTATCTTTTGGCACATCACTGTTTTCCTCGCCCAAATCAATCGCTGATACTGTATATATATTCTTTGATTCATCCATTATAGAACATTGAGCATCACGAATAACATTTACAGCTTGTTCATCAATACCTGGATATCCAAATCCAGCTAATTGAATAACAATAATTGGTAGCTCAAGGTCTTTAAAACTCATTCGATAAGATTTAAAAACCCGTATTAAAGAGGTTTCATATAATTGAAAATGTTTATAATCATTTTCCCCTTGATAAAACACAAATGCTTTGAAAGCAAATGGTATAATCTGCATCATTAACTGTTCATACATCACGTTAACATGTAACGACTGAAGTTCTAATTCCGTTAAAGAATTTAAGTAATTGCCAACATTTAAATGTGTGGAAGCGTCTTGTAAACTCATCCAAGAAAAAATAGAGGCCTCATCAAAGTCCGCTATAATTATTCCCATAGGGACATCCATTTTCTGGCTAAGATGCTTCGAAATTAAATAACTTAGAGCACTTGTATTTGCTAAGTTAGATTTTCCACATATATTCCAAGAGATTTCATGTTCAAATTTCAGTTGTTCATTCAAACCTTCATTTAGATTTAAAAAGCGAACACTAAAATTCGCCATATCATCGGCTTGATAAGAATCTTTTAAAGGCATACGGACATTTTTCCCGCCAGCTATAAGAAATACTTCTCCAACCAAACAGTTGTATACCGTTTCCATTTGTTTCTTTGTATACACTTCAAAAGAAAACCCTTTTTCTTGAATTCCTACGGAACGGAATTCCACTAAAAATTCTTTTGATTTCGTGCGAAAAGTTGTTTCTTGGCCTAAGAAACAAATATTAAGTTCTATTCCCTTTTTACATGTTCCAAAAATCCGAATTGGTTTATTTGCTTGAAATACCATGTTGTCCCTAAATATAGGGGCTAAAACAAATTGCTTTTTCATTAAGTAATACCTCCCCGAGCAAACGAAAAACTGTTCTTATTATAACAAAGCCATTATTGCTTGTAAATAAAAAAACTCGAAATATGTTTATAAGAAATATCAACTATATTATATTCATTAACAAAAAAATATGCCCGTTTAAGGGCATATTAAATTATCTTACAAATTTCTTTTTCTTCCATTTTTTCCCTTTTTGGGTAAGATAATGACTTTTTGCAAATTCTAACGTATCCACAACTGTTTCTTTGATATCTCTCGTTTGATATCCCAATTCTTTTTGCGCTTTTTCATTTGAAAATTTGTGATTTGATCTTAATACCATAATACTATAGCGCGTCAGCAATGGTTTTTGTCTTCTCATTCTATAATATAATTCCGCAAAATAACTAATTGCAAACACGAAAGAATACCACAATTTTGTCTTCACTTTTTTTCGTCCAGTTATATCTGAAATCATATCCAATAGTTGCTTTACGGTTATATCACTTCCGGTTAACAAGAAAATTTCTTTGTCTTTTCCTAGCTTTGCGGCCGAAATAATACCTGTTGCCAAATCTCTTACATCAACAAAATTATAACTACCTTTGATGTACGCGGTCAAACGCCCCATCATATAATCTACAAATAATTGACCTGTGTTTGATAGTTGATAATCAAATGGACCAATAACTCCCGAAGGACATACTAGTATGGTTTCTAAATTAGGATTATCCTGATTTAAAACAATATTCGATGCCATCGCTTTGGATTTCGCATAATGACCTTTTACATGAATTGGGTCAAACTCCTTTGGCTCTATCATAGTAGTTTCCATCGCTTCTTCTTTAAAAGCGTGAACACTGGAAGTATATACTAATCGTTTAATTCCATTTTCTTGGCATACTTTTACAATGTTGGAAGTTCCTTCAACATTAACTTTATATAATAATTTTTTCTTTCCAGTTCCAATATCTACAATGCCAGCCAAGTGAAACACAACATCATAACCCGATATGTTTTGTTTCAAAAATTCATAATCCAAAATATTTCCAATTAAGATATCAGAATATGCATCAACAATGTCTATATTATCATAAGGCAACACTAAAGATGTAATTTTATGTCCTTGTTGATACAGTTCTTTAATGAGTACATTGCCTATATGACCGGTAGCTCCCGTCACAAAACATTTCATAATATCCCTTCTCTCAGCTTCATTATATACCTAGAGAATTCAAAAGTAAACTAACGTTTATTATTTGGATGCAATACTCAGAAAATCATCACAAAAAAGACTAGAAAACTAGTCTATATTTCTTCTTCTGTTAATCTTAAGATATTGATTTGAATCCTTGATGAAGCACCACCATCTATCATAATTTTTTTATTTTGTCTTATGATACCATGTTGTTGGTTAATATAACTATTTGGAGTATGACCAAATATGAGATACTTTTGAAATTCATCAGGAACAAGGTTATTAAATCCTCTTTCCCAAGTTGCAAATTGTTTGGATGTATAATGCCAATCATCTAAAGAAAAGTCTAAAAATCCGTGAACAATGACATGGTTTTTAAATTCAAGAAATAGTGGAAGTTCTCTTAGCCACTCTAAAAAAACCGAATATTTTCCGTTTAAATTTCGACCAATTTTCTCAATCGTTTTGATTTCCATTTGAAATTCTTTTGAGGGGTTCCACCCAAGCAATAAAGTTTCTTTAAATCCATTTTTATCACAATTCCATATAATCTTTTTCATTTCAAATGTGTTATCAACGAGATCTAATAGAAATACATCATGATTTCCTAGTACTCCTAACACTCTTTTTTTAATAACAAGGGTCTCTATAAACCGAATTACTTCGTCTCCTTGGTATCCTCTGTCTAAAACATCCCCAGCAATAATGAGGATGTGATTGTCATTTTCCATATCAAATTCAGCTGTTTTCAAAGCATTCATCAACAAATCATATTGTGAATGAATATCACTTAATATACAATATTCTTTCATACGCTCCCTCTATTTTTTTTAGTTCATATTAAAAAATA